>MFZQ01000019.1:0-21792 GCA_001789445.1 Candidatus Roizmanbacteria bacterium RIFCSPHIGHO2_02_FULL_40_13b
AGATGGAAGTAAACCATCATTTTTTGTTGTACAGGATTACAGACAATATATGAAAATATTAGATAAAATGGGAGTTAGGAAGTATACGCAGATAGAACTACGACCATGAGATGAACCATGAAACATGAAACATGGAGCATAAAAATGCTTCATGCTTTATGAAAAACGAATTTATGCTAGAATCAAACCAATCTATGAATCACTCCAGAAAAGGCGAAATTGCGACAACGATTACCCTCATCACACTTTTTACTATGTTTATTGGAGTCATTGCCGGTCAGATAGCTACAAATAATAGTAGAACGGTGAGGAGTAAAGCAGCAGAGGGATGTGTATATATGGCAAAGGTAATGGTAACTAAGGCGGGTGGACCGTTTTCAGAAACTCAAAATGGGAGTGGACAATTTTGGGGAGTAAAGAATAATAAAGGTGATCAGCACGGTTTTGATTCCAGTCCTTCGTATTCCGAATGGTATTATCATCCAGCACAAGAAAAGTTTTTACCAGAGCCGGGCGCCCATTATTCAAAAGGGGACTTGGCAGAAATATTCCTCCTGGGACTCAATACAAATCAATGGAATGTTAAAAATATATTTTGCTATGACAATGGCAATTCTCATGCCTGTAGATCTGATACGGCTTTATCCATCGGAAGTAATGGGAGCATAAGCATCAAGAATATTCGAGTTGACTGTGGTGTGGATGTAACATATGGGTGGGACGTCGAATCAAAGACTAAAACTGCTCCAACTGCTGCTCCAACTTCAGTTCCGCCCACTGTTGTCCCAACTGCGTCACAATCTTGTGTAGGATTAGGAGGACGATGTAGTCCTAATTCGTTTCAATCTTGTTGCCCAGATTCAACGTGTCTTGTTAATACACCGCCGCCTGCAAAACCTACGCTAACAGGATCTATACCTTTTACTCCTATACCTAATGGTAATACTAATGAAGTTTCTGGAAAGTGTGTTAGATCTAGTCAACCACCAACCCCAAAACCAACAGCTCCAACTGCAAGTAACTGTTCCTACACTGCCTATGCGCAGGTGAAAAAGCGAACGGCTGGAGGACTTTCTCTTTTGACAATTGGCGAAAATGCATCAAACGCGGGATTTGGTGTTTCTAATAATAAACAACTTGAGCAATTCGGACCAAACCATGTGGCTGGAAAATTTGGAACGATACAAAATATCAGCAAGACGAGTTTCCTTGGAAATACAGCAGAGTTTGATTATATTAATCCACATCATCCATACAAAGACTTCTTTCCTAATGACTCACATCTCTATAGAATTGGAGAACCTGCTTCGGTGACACTGCTTGGGCTAAATCCGCGATGGAAAATTGTAGGCAAATTTTGTGATGATATCGGAACTGGGCCTAAAGCCTGTGATGGAGGGGTAAAGAAACAGCCACTTAACAAGATAATAACTAACTTTAGACTAGATTGCAAAATTGCTGTTCGATATGGATGGATTGTGGAAGACACAGTACCTACAGCATCTCCTAAACCAACAAAACCTATTTATCCTACAAATCCTGTCATAACGCCTCGTCCTACTAATACACCAAATCCATCTATTAGTCCTTCACTCACGCCGACCCCAAATCCTTCGATAAGTCCGTCTCCAACTCCTCAGCCTATCGCATGTAATGGCGCTGCTACAGCAGGGGGTTATAGTGAATTCCCTGATGAACGTGAGTGGGAAATGGGTACGGGAACTGGAAACGTATATGTTTCATACCAAATGTATGGAATTCAGGATAAACTAGAAGTGTTCCAAGATAAGACAGATATTTATCATACAGGACCTGTTGGTGGATCTGCAGAATTTGTTGCAGGATCACTTATTAATCAGCCAATCAATTATATTACTGGGGGCTCCTCAAAGATAAAAGCAGTTCTTACAAGTAATCAAACCCGAGATGATAAAGAGGGTACGCAGTGGTTTTATAGTATTTCATGTCCTATGCAGCCACCACCAATAGAAGCTGTTTGCCATGATGCAACGGGTAGAGTTTCAGGAAAAATTGAAGTTCCAGATAAATTAAAAAAGATTTGTGATAGTCATAATGGATGCACAGTTCGTGTTAAGTTAACATCACAGAATCAAGTTCTGACAACTGAAGCAAAAAGTCCTGATTTTACTTATATTTTTTCTAATGTAAATAATGAGATAGCTACCTCAGTAACTGTAGGAGTAGTAGAAGATGTAAATGGAATACTATTGAGTGGTTCATATAATAATTTGTCAAAGAACTGCTTTGAACCTAGAAGATGGAATGATAAGGGAGGGTATACATTTGGAGATATATGTGACATTGATATGACCCGAGAAAGAGGCTGCAATGCTGAAAATGTTGATTTTGTTTTCGTACCAATAAGTCAAGTTCCATTTCCATCAAAAGTGAATAGAATCACTATGGATCTTAATAAAGATGGTGTAATAAATGCGATTGATTATACGAAAGTGGCCAGAAAATTTGGAAAGGTTGCTAAATATACTCCTGAAGACTTGAATCATGATGGATTTGTGAATGCGATAGATATATCTCTTATCATCTTTAATTTGAATAAACAGACTGGCTAAATTCTTCCGCTTTGTACTTGATTTCACCTGGATAGTTTCCCTATACTGAATGTATGCCGGAGAATTTTATTGCCTGGTTCAATAAGGTTGGAAAAGAAGATGTAGGTATCGTTGGTGGAAAAGGTGCAAATTTGGGCGAGATGTTTTGCGCTGGATTTCCCGTTCCGTTTGGTTTTGTTGTGACGGCCCAAAGCTACTTTTACTTTATTGAAAAGAATAATCTACAGCAAAAAATAGGTTCACTCCTTTCTGTTGTGAATTATGAAAATGCAGCTGAACTTTCTGATGTATCTGGTCAAATAAGAGCTCTCATACTAAAAAGTCCAATTCCTCAAGATCTCGTCACTCAAATTGTTGATAGCTATGAAAAGCTTCCTATTTTAGAATCTAAACTGATTACACATAAAAAAGGGATGAATCACATCCTTACTCGATTAAAAACAGTGTATGATCCACCCCTCGTGGCCGTCCGCTCATCTGCAACTGCCGAGGATTTGCCAGGAGCATCATTTGCGGGCCAGCAGGAGACATACTTAAACGTAAAAGGTGATACTCATTTAATTCATAAAATCAGAGAGGCGTGGGCATCTCTCTATACCGAGAGAGCTTGTTATTATCGTCATGCACAAAAATACGATCACTTGAAAGTGGGGCTTGCCGCAGTAGTTCAGCGAATGGCACAATCTGATAAATCAGGAATTGCCTTTTCCATTGATCCGGTGACGAATAATAAATCAGTAATTACTATTGAGGCAATTTATGGTTTAGGTGAGTATATCGTACAGGGAACCGTCACCCCTGACCATTATGAGGTTGATAAGAAGAGTTTTTCGATATTAAAAAATGTCGTAAAGACGCAAAAAGTGAAGTTTGTCAAAAGGGGTGTGGAAAATGTTGAGATAGCCGTATCTGAAAAGGAAGGAAAAATGCAAAAGATCTCTAATATCGAAATAATCGAGATAGCTAAATTGGTCTCGAGAATAGAGAAGCACTATTTCTTTCCTCAAGATATTGAGTGGGCGATTGAAGATGGAATTGTATATATTGTTCAGTCACGACCTATTACCACCATGGGAGATGGAAGCGATAAAACAGGAGAGGATGAGGGAAAAAACCGTTCAAAAATTCTTGTGAAAGGCGATCCTGCTTCACCTGGCTTTCATGCTGGAAAGCCGGTAATTCTCCATTCACCTAAGGAAATTGACAAAATCAAAAAGGGAGATGTGTTGGTCGCGCTCCACACTAATCCAGACTATGTTCCTGCAATGCGACGAGCAGGAGCGATTGTGACAGAAACGGGTGGGAGGACGTCACATGCTGCAATTGTCTCTCGCGAACTCGGGCTTCCCGCAGTTGTAGGCGCAGAACACGCAACCACAATCCTTGCCCATGAAAAGATTGTTACCGTGAATGGCTCAACTGGTGAAGTTCTTCGAGGAAGTATTTCAATCAATAAAGATGTCGTAGGGAACGGTTTTAAACCGTCCCTCTCATCCCACACCAAAACAACAACTCATGTCTATGTAAACCTTGCCGAACCCAGTGAGGCGGCCCGCGTCGCCAAAATGAATGTAGATGGTGTAGGGCTCCTTCGTGCAGAGTTTATGATTGCAGATATGGGAACACATCCACGGGTATTTGTAACCGAAGGACGCGAGCATGATTTTATTAATCGATTAGCAGATAGACTCCTCATTTTTGCAAAAGCATTCTCCCCACGACCAATAATTTATCGAGCTACCGATTTTAAGACAAACGAGTATAAGAATCTGAAGGGTGGCGCTTCATTTGAGCCGCATGAGGAGAACCCGATGATTGGATTTCGAGGAGCAAGTCGATATTTAGCCGATAAGAAGGTCTTTGCGATGGAGCTTGCCGCACTTAAGAAAGTTCGGGAAGAGGGGTTTAAAAATATCCACTTAATGATTCCATTCGTGAGAACTCCCGATGAACTCTCGCAAATCAAACAGTTTCTTGATGATCAAGGATTTATTGGACTTCCCTCATTCAAGCTCTATGCGATGATTGAAGTGCCTTCCGCTGTTATTATGCTTGAAGATATATTAAAGATTGGAATTGATGGAATTTCAGTAGGTACAAACGATCTCACGATGCTCATCCTCGGCGTTGACCGCGATAATCAAGAAATTGCATATTTATACGATGAGCGAAGTCCTGCGGTACTCTGGGCACTTGAGAAGATCGTTAAGACCGCAAGAAAATACGATGTCTCAGTTTCCGTCTGTGGACAAGCACCTTCAGATTACCCAGACCTCGTCGAAAAACTTATTGAATGGGGTGTAACCAGCCTTTCACTCAATCCTGATGCTGTTGATCGAACCCGAGAACTAATTTATCAAATAGAGAAAAAAATGAAACATGGCAAAAATTAAACTAATTACAGCGCGTGAAATTCTTGATTCAAGGGGAATCCCAACGCTAGAAGCGCGAATTACACTCGATTCTGGTGAAACGACAACAGCGGGAGCACCTTCCGGAGAATCGCTTGGAAGATTTGAAGGCACAGAGCTTCGAGACAGGGCTGACGCCCGTTTTGGAGGTATGGGAGTCTTACAATCTGCACGGTATATTACCGAACTTATCGGCCCCAAACTTGTGGGAGTTGATATTGTTCGTCAAAAGGACATCGATACATGGCTATCAAAAAGCGATAGTAGTAATGATAAATCAAAAATTGGGGTAAATACTATTATGACCGTATCTCAATTAGTCCTGAAAGGTGGAGCACTTGCAAAAAAAAAGCCTCTATACAAATATTTTAATGATCTATATAATGAATCCTTTGAAAAAAAGATTTCGTTCACTCGAATTCCATCACCCGTTATAAATATGATAAACGGTGGAAAGCATGGAACAAAAAATTTGGAATTTCAAGAATTCCACATAATTCCTTCAACGTCCTATTCTTTTTCAAAATCACTAGAGCTTGGTGTTAATCTTTACCAGGCAGTAAAAAAAGTTTTAGAATATCGAAATGCCGGGATATCAGTAAGCGAAGAGGGTGGGTTTACGCCAAATCTATTGACTAATAGCGATGCACTTGAAGTAATGCGTGAAACAATAGCTTCTCAAAAAATGAATTTAGGTGTTGATGTTTTTTTTGGGCTTGATTGCGCACCTTCATATTATTACTCAAAAGGAAAATATACTGTAAAAGATAAACCACAGCCGCTTTCAACTGATGAATATATAGCGTTTCTGACTGACCTTATAGAAAAATATACAATTTTATTTCTTGAAGATCCCTTAGATGAGGAAGATTATGGGAGTTGGAAAAAAATGAATGATCTTATTGGAAATAAAAGCTATCTTGTAGGTGATGACTTTGTTGCTGGAAATAAGGACCGTCTTGCAAAAGCAATACATGAAAAAGCATGTAATGCAGTCCTGGTGAAATTTAATCAGGTTCCCACAATTACGGAGATGTTGGAAAACGTTAATTTAATAAAAGAAGCAGGATTTAAAACTGTGTTTTCACATAGACTTGGGGAGACCGTTGATTCAATTATCGCCGATCTTGCAGTTGGAATTCAAGCTGATTTTGTAAAGTTTGGTGCACCCGTTCGGGGAGAACGTGTAATTAAATATAATCGATTACTTGAGATTGAAAAAGAATTACAAATTTAATAACATATAGTATATGAGTTCTGTATTACTTATCGTTCTGGATGGATTTGGAGTAGCTGGGCCAGGTCCGGGAAACCCAATATCATTATCTAAAATTCCAAGTATTAATGGTTTCTTGCGAATGTATCCCACAACGCAATTAAAGGCGTCTGGGGAGTCAGTAGGACTTCCTGCTAATGAAGTCGGAAACACAGAGGTCGGACATTTAAACATGGGAGCGGGAAAAGTAATTTATCAAAGTCTTCCCCGAATAAATTTATCAATTGGTGATGGATCGTTTTATAAAAATGAAGTACTGTTAGAAGGAATTGACCATGCAAAAAAACAAGGGGGAAATCTTCATTTACTTGGTCTCATTGGTGCCGGAACGGTTCACGCCAGCACAGAGCATTTATTTACACTGTTATCTTTATGCAAGCAGCAAAATATAAAAAATATATTTATTCATGCAATAACTGATGGTCGTGATTCTCCACCCCAATCTGCTAGTGAATTCTTAAAAACCGTTGATGCAAAATGTAATGAATTTGGTGTAGGAAAAATAGCATCTGTTATGGGTAGGTACTATGCTATGGATCGAGACAAGCGGTGGGAACGAGTTGAGAAAGCGTATAAATGTTTAACGGAGGGAGTAGGGAATAAGGCCGCAACATGGGAAGAAGTAATCAAAAAATCATATGATACCAAAGTTACAGATGAATTTATATTGCCAACAAATATTGTACAAAATAATGATCCAATAACTCTTATTAAATCCGGCGATACTGTTATTTTCTACAATTATCGTATCGATAGACCACGAGAACTAACTCGCGCATTTACGCTTGATGATTTTGCACGTGACGCAAATATGGTTTCGTACGACCCCTATGCTACTAAATATTTTAAAAAACATCTCAACGAAAACGAAATTGTTATGCAACCACCGTTTGACCGAGGTGAAAAAGTGAAAGATTTATTGTTTATAACAATGACCGAATATGAAAAAGATTTGCCAGTCAAAATTGCATTTCCTCCTCACGTTGTACCGATGCCTTTGGGCCGCGTTTTATCTGAACATCAAATGAGTCAACTGCGAGTAACCGAGAGTGAAAAAGAACGGTTCGTCACATTTTACTTTAATGGGCTTCGTGAAAATGCATTTCCAATGGAAGATCACCTCATTATTCCTTCACCAAAGGTTCCAACATATAACCAAAAACCTGAAATGTCAGCACCTGAAATGACTGATACCCTTATTAAAAAAGTACTTGAAAATAAGTACAAATTCATACTCTGTAATTTTGCAAATACAGATATGGTTGGGCATACAGGGGATATAAAAGCATGTATAAAAGCTGTTGAAACAGTTGATATATGTCTTGCAAAAGTTATCGAATCTGCATTAAAAATGGAATATACAGTTCTTATTACGGCTGATCATGGAAACGTTGAAGAAAAACTTGACGCAAAAGGCGGTATTTCCACAGAACACACGGATAACCCCGTTCCTTTCATAGCAATAAGTAATAAATTAAAAGGTAAGCCAATTCGCTTGCAAACGGGTATTTTGGCCGACATTGCTCCCACAATATTAAAACTTATGGGGATTTCTATTCCACAAGACATGACCGGAAAAAACTTACTTGAAGATATTGACTTTTAATCCCACCTTGTGGGATTTCGGTAAGTATGCGACCTCAATTTGCACCAACTTTTTCAATTATTTTTACCGCATACAAACTTCCCATTTCCATTGATTTTTCAATTGATTCGTCCTTCATCTGACTACTAATAAATCCGGCAACATAGGCATCTCCAGCACCTGTTGTATCAATGACGGTTGCTTTGTATGCTGGCTTGTGATGAACTTTTCCTTCAAAATATCCATAACTTCCCCCCGGCCCATCGGTAAGTATCAGTAATTTATCGGAAAACATGATTTGTTTTGCACAATCCTTAGTAAAATCAATTTTTTCTTTTTTGAGGCCCAAGAGCTGGGCATATTCATATGTGTTTATGATAAGTATATCTGCAAGTTTTAATAGTGGGGTAAGCTTGTGCAATCTTTTTTGACAGTCACTTGTTCCTATATTTAGATACACTTTCTTGTTATTTTTCTTTAAAAATGAAAGAAGCGCTTCCTTGCGAGATAGTGATATATCGGGTAAATTTCCCATATAAAACAGTTTAGAACTTAGTAATTTCTCACGAATAACTTCATTAACATCAAGGTCTTCATGGAGCGTCGCATGATGAATTACCGACTTTTCTCCTTTACTAGACAGCAGAATTGTTGATATATTTGTAAAAGAAGGATCGTGAATTAAGAATTCCGTTGATACCATTTTTTTTAGGAGTTTTTGCAATATAATCTGCTTAAAGCTATTCTCTCCAATTTTAGAAAAAACTGCTGTATTAAGACCATGGTTCGTAGCACCAATAGCTACATTTGCCCCACCACCACCAACTGATTCAAAAAAGTATTCAGCCATATATTTTCCTCCTACACTAAGGGAAAATTTACTATCCACTACTGGAATTGAAATTGATCGAAAGAATAAATCAATTGTCACATCGCCAATGGTTACTAGGTCGTACATACTTACGTGTTGTCATCCTGGAGGGAACGGAGTGACCGATAGGATCTCAAATATCGGATTCTATCGCTTCCCTTGCCTGCCGGCAGGCAGGGGTCCAGAATGACACTACTTTTTAGTATAGCCTAATTTATCTAACAATTTCAATTGACAATGACCTGTTAATTTCCTAGTATGAATACATGCTTGATAATAAAGTGATTCATAAAGAAAACCTTAAGATGGCTCCAAATCTCGAAGATTATACTGCAACATCCAAGTATTTCACCTACGACAGATATATCGATGAACTCGTTTGGTTCGACCATGATAAGATTAATGCGGCATATAATGCCATAACGAAAAATGCACTCGGAGACCGAAAAAATAAGATTGCGATGTATTGGGAGGGGGAAAATGGAGAAAGTCGAAAGTATACGTTCCTCGAGATGGAAGAGGCATCAAATCAAATTGCAAATTATTTAAAATCACTTGGTGTTTCAAAAGGAGATAGAGTATTCATATTTCTTCCACGAGTTCCAGAGCTATATATGGCTTTTATTGCAATATTGAAGATCGGAGCTGTTGCGGGTACTATGTTTAGTGCGTTTGGCCCACAGGCACTCTACGATCGACTTGATCAATCTCAAGCTAAAATTTTGATTACCACAAGTGAGCTCGCAAAACGGCTTTCAACCGTAAAAAAGAATCTTCCACACTTAAAAAGAATTCTTCTAACGGACAAAGGATTCGCACATGAGATATCTATGCAACCTAAAAGTCTCCACGTTGCCCAAACTAATGAAGATGATGATGCATATATGCTCTACACCTCTGGAACAACCGGAAAGCCAAAGGGTGTGGTTCATAGACACAAAGCAATAGTATATGAGTATTTAACCTCAAAATGGGTTCTAGACCTGCACGAGAGCGATGTGTACTGGTGTACGGCCGACCCAGGCTGGGTAACAGGTATTGTATACGAAATTTTGGGAACATGGGCGTGCGGGGCGGCAACGGTTGTTCACGCTGGTCGGTTTGATCCGAGTGTGTGGTACTCAATAATTCAAAAGTATGAAGTAACAGTTTGGTATACCGCTCCAACTGCAATACGAATGTTAGCCGCGGCAGGAGAGGATTTGATTAAGAAGTACAATTTAACATCACTTCGTCATATAACGAGCGTTGGAGAGCCACTTAACCCCGAGCTTGTGACATGGAGCAAGAAAGTGTATGGTCTGCCCTTTCATGACACGTATTGGCAGACAGAGACAGGAGGAATCCTTATGGCAAATTTTCCCTCTGTTCCTATAAAGCCAGGCAGTATGGGAAAGCCATTTCCAGGAATTATACCACATATTGTGAGTGATGATGGTCATCTTCTTAAAACAGGCCAAACGGGAAACCTAGCATTCGAGCCAAATTGGCCATCAATAATGAAAAAGTTGTGGAGAAGACCAGTTAAGTATGAGTCTTACTTCATGCGAGTAAAGGATTTGGCAAATAAGCGGGTGTACCTGACAGGAGACCAGGCATATAAAGACGAAGACGGGTACTACTGGTTCGTTGGACGGGCTGATGATGTCATTAAGACGTCTGGAGAGCGTGTTGGGCCATTTGAGGTTGAGTCTGCGCTCATTGCGCATCACGCAGTCGTTGAAGCAGGAGTTATTGGGAAGCCAGACGCACTTCGAGGGTCAATAATTAAGGCATTTGTAGTCTTGAAAGAAGGTATTAAGCCAACCGAAGCTTTAAAGAACGAGCTTTCAGAGTACGTAAAAAAGAACTTGGCCGGGCACGCGTATCCAAAAGAAATTGAGTTTATTGACAAGCTTCCAAAAACTCGATCTGGAAAGATCATGCGACGAATCCTGAAAGCTAAAGAACTCGGCCTTCCAATAGGAGATACATCTACGCTGGAGGAATATTAGAAAGAGTAGTATTTGGCGAGGTCTGTGCATGGTCATCAAGAAATTCTTGTACTTTTGTTCGATCATCTGCTTTATCAAAATGCCATAAATTTCCATTTATCTCCGCAACTTTAATATCATTAAAATCCGCACCTTGTCGAACGAGCATATCTTCATCGGGGGTTAATAATAGACAAGGATAGCCTTTTTCGTCTCTAGTAACTTCATAGGTTCTTATTCCCCTTTGTAGCATTGATTGATTTTGTGGCTCAAATTCTCTGTTTCCCATGAATAGATTATACCATATCTATTTCTGAAAGTCCAAACCATCAATTCTATTCTAATCTATTTAACCTAGAAGTCGTATATATTAAAGCCTTATCACAACTGTCAATTCGCCCTTATACGTTTTTCCTGATAATTCACCTGGAGTTCCTCTCACAACTTCCTCAAACTTCTTCGTCATTTCACGGCAAATTGCTATTTTAGTATTTGGAAGCTCTTTTGCCAAGATCTCGAGCGTCTTGTTGATTCTATGCGGCGACTCGTAAAAAATCACAGCTCCGTCCTTCAGATTTTTAAGAAGACTTATAATTTGACTCTCTTTTTTAGGTAAAAAGCCAAGGAAAAGGAGTCTCTCTGTTTTGAAGCCAGAAAGCACAGCAGCTGTGGTGAGTGCGCTTGGACCGGGAATTACCGTGTATGGAATTCCTTCTTTAATTACATGGGAAAGGAGGAGTGCTCCCGGATCCGAGATGACAGGCATTCCTGATTCAGAAACAAGTACTACATCCAATCCCGCTTTGAGAAGCTCGAGAGCTTGAGAAAGCTGTTCAAACTCATTCTCTGTATGAAAACTTAAAAACTTTTGCTGTTTCTTGCTAGATAATTTAAAAAGTTCTTTTACCCTCTTGTAATATGTTCCAAATGTGCGTGTATCCTCGGCAAGGATTATTTCAGCAGAACAAAGTGTTCTCACGGCTCGAAGTGTTGTATCCTCAATATTCCCAATTGATGTACCGATAATAAATAACATGGGTATATTATACTTCAAAAGTGGCGACTCTCCACACTTAGATCCTTCACTCCTTTCAGGCCTTGGCTCTGGAGCCAAAGGCTCAAGAGATGACAGATTGTCATTCTGGAGCGAAGCCCCGTCTGACGGAGCGAAGCGATAGAATCCCATTGTCATTCCCGCGGAGGCGGGAATCTATTCAAATAGATCCCCGATCGGGGTCGGGGATGACACAAGGGTGTGAAACAGCTAGATTATTACTTTCTAAACTGATACAATTAGAGGTTTATGTTTAAAGTTCACGCTCCCTATAAGCCTATCGATGTTCAGGAACAGGCCGCACAGGCGTTAAGTGAGGGTATTGCAAAAAAAATGAAGAATCAGGTGCTTTTAGGCGTCACCGGCTCGGGTAAAACCTTCACCATGGCCCAAGTTATTCAAAAAACGCAGATGCCAGCACTTATTATCAGCCACAATAAGACACTTGCTGGCCAGTTATACCAGGAAATTCGGGATTTCTTCCCCGAAAATGCTGTTTCATACTTTGTTTCATATTACGATTATTATCAACCAGAAGCATATATTCCCCAAACTGATACATATATCGAGAAAGAGGCACAAATTAATCAAACCATTGACCGACTTCGACTTGCCTCTACTTCAAATATTCTCACTCGAACTGATCCAATCGTTGTTGCCTCTGTTTCTTGTATTTACAATATCGGTTCACCACTTGAGTATGGGAAATTTATCCTCGAACTTAAAGTAGGAGGAATGTATGATCTTAATCAAATAAAAAAACGGCTTATTGAGCTCCAATACGTGCGAAATGAGTATGACTTCAAGCGTGGATCATTTCGAGTACGTGGAAGTACAATTGATATTTACCCGGCTGCAGCTGATTTTGGATATCGAGTCAAACTTGATGGAGAAAGTATAACGAGTATTCTTAAAATGGATCCGTTAATTGGAGAGAAAATAGGCGAAGAAATTGCCACTGGCGAGTACGTATTCATTTACCCAGCAAAACAGTACATGACAGAT
Organism: Candidatus Roizmanbacteria bacterium RIFCSPHIGHO2_02_FULL_40_13b; assembly: GCA_001789445.1. GTDB lineage: Bacteria > Patescibacteriota > Microgenomatia > UBA1406 > HO2-37-13b > 2-01-FULL-39-24. The sequence continues at coordinate 12,767 of MFZQ01000019.1, forward strand.
CCCGCACTTTTTGAGTCAGCAGAAATTCGAATTCGTGCAGATCTTGAGAAGCAATATAATACGCTTAAGAAAGATGGTAAAGAGTTTGAAGCAACTCGGCTTCTTAAAAAGGTGAATTATGATCTTGAAATGCTTAGTGAGATGGGATATGTAAATGGAATTGAAAATTATTCAAGCTATTTTGATGGGCGAGCACCTGGCCAGCCTCCTTTCACACTCCTCGATTATTTCAAAACTCGCTTTGGCCGCGATTGGCTTGTTTTTATAGATGAATCACACATGACTGTCCCACAAATTCGAGGCATGTATAACGGAGACCAAGCTCGAAAGAAAACGCTTATTGAATACGGTTTTCGACTTCCTTCAGCACTCGATAATCGTCCATTGCAATTCAGTGAGTTTTATAATCAAATTGATAACGTAGTCTATGTCTCTGCAACCCCAAATGAGTGGGAAATTGAAAAGGCACAAGGGAGGGTAATCGAACAGCTTGTGCGACCAACCGGTATTGTCGATCCGCAAGTAAGTATTCGACCTGCAAAAACAGAGATTCCGGATCTGTTGGTCGAGATAAAAAAAAGAGTTGAGAAAAAAGAACGGGTGCTCGTTGCCTCTCTCACTAAACGAATTGCCGAGGATCTCACTAGTTACTTAAAAGAACAGGGAATTAAGACAGAGTACTTGCATTCAGATATAAAGACACTTGATCGGTCAGAAATCCTTCATAAACTTCGAAGTGCTGATTTTGATGTACTAGTGGGAATAAATTTGCTACGAGAGGGGATTGATCTACCTGAAGTCTCCCTCGTTGCGATTCTTGACGCTGACAATGAGGGATTTTTGCGAAGCAAAACTGCGATAATTCAAACAATGGGACGAGCCGCACGAAATAGTGAGGGTGAAATTATTATTTATGCTGATACAATAACAAAGTCAATAACGGCGGCAGTTGATGAAGTTGATCGACGCCGAAACTATCAAGTTGCGTATAATAAGGAGCACAATATAACTCCGAAGACCATTTTTAAGGAAATAAAAGAAGACATCATCAAACTTGAAGAGCAAAAAGAACGAGATTTCACATCAGGCGCTGTTTTTCAGACACTTATAGATATTAAACCTGATAATTTAACGCCACAAGATAAATCAAAACTTATCGAAAAACTGAGAAAAGAGATGAGGAAACAGGCCCAAGGCCTGCATTTTGAGGCGGCCATTGCGATTAGAGAAAAGATGAAGGAATTAGAATAATACTTGTCATTCTGGAACGAAGCATTTGTCATCCCCGAGTAGTCGGGGATCCATAAGAATAGATTCCCGCCTTCGCGGGAATGACACTGGGATCCTATCGTCCCGTAAAGCGGGACTCCAGGATGACACTAATACTACTATGAATAACATAATAATTAAGGGAGCACGGGAACACAATCTAAAAAATGTTGACTTGACAATTCCAAAGAATAAAATGGTGGTTTTTACTGGCGTTTCTGGTTCTGGTAAGTCTTCTCTTGCGTTCGATACGCTCTATGCCGAAGGTCAGCGTAGATATGTTGAGTCCCTCTCTTCATATGCCCGCCAATTCCTAGGAATTATGGACAAACCCGATGTTGACTTTATCGAAGGCCTTTCTCCAGCAATTTCAATAGATCAAAAATCTGTAGGCAAAAACCCTCGATCTACTGTTGGAACGATTACAGAGATATACGATTATATCCGTCTCCTCTATGCTCGTGTCGGCCATGCTTTCTGTCCAAATTGTAAGACGGAGATTAGGAAAATGTCGATTGATGAGATAACTCAAAAAGTTGTCGAGCACATCATCGTCCACGTAGAGAAGAATAAGCTTGCACCACAGCAATTCGCCCTTATTTCCCCAATTATTCGAGAAAGAAAAGGTGAATTTGAAGGGTTATTTTCGAACCTAAAAGCAAAAGGATTCACTGATGTCATTGTTGATGGAAAGCGAGTAACACTCGAACAAGTTCCTAATCTTGAAAAAAATATCAAGCATACGATTGAAGTTGTAATATATGCTTTTCCTGTTTCTCACAGTGAAGTAAAAAACAACCAATTCATTGAAGGTCTATTAAAACGTTTGGCTGAAAATGTTGAACAAGCAACTAGTCTTTCAGATGGAACTGTTCTTTTAAAAACAGGGGAGTCTACACACCTATTTTCTGAAAAATTATCCTGCCCCACCTGTGATTTTGCACTTCCTGAAATAGAACCACGCATGTTTTCATTTAATTCTCCCTTTGGTGCGTGTGAAAATTGTAAGGGCTTGGGATATGTCGTAAAAATTGCCCCCGAACTTGTTCTTGAAAGACGAGTTTCAATACAAAATGGAGCAATAATTCCTTTGGGAAAAGTGTTTGCATTCAGCACCTGGTACGGACGCCTCATTCGCGACGTTCTTGATGATCTGGGAATAAGCATCTCAACGCCACTTTCTGAAGTTGCCGAGGAAAAGATTCAAATTCTTCTGAATGGAAATAATAAAACGTACACCGTTCATGGTCAGAACAGATTTGGAAGAGATACGATCATTCGTGAAGTATTTATTGGGATAATTCCAGAATTGTATCGACGATACACCGATAGTAGCTCCGAATTTATGGCACATGAAGTTGAGAAATATATGACTGATGAAGTCTGTGATGAATGTGAAGGTAAACGACTTAAACCAGAGGTTTTATGCATTAAGATTGAAGATAAGGACATTGTTGAGTTATCTAACTTTGCAATTGATGAATTATTTGAATTTATTAAAAAAACATCAAACGAACTCTCATCCTACGAAACTGAAGTTTCACGAAATATTTTTCTTGAGATAAAAAATCGACTTTCTTTTTTAATTGACGTTGGACTTTCATATTTAACAATTGGACGAGCGGCTTCCAGCTTGTCAGGAGGAGAATCTCAAAGAATTCGTTTAGCTTCCCAAATAGGAAGTGGATTAACTGGAGTTCTCTACGTACTTGATGAGCCGTCAATCGGACTTCATCCACGCGACGTTAATGCACTCATAAAATCACTTAAAAATCTCCAAGCACTCGGAAATACACTTATCGTCGTCGAACATGATTCTGAAACTATTTTAGCCGCCGATCATATTGTCGACTTTGGACCAAAAGCGGGAAAACATGGGGGACGCGTAATATTTCAAGGCTCGGTTGAGGAATTAAAAAAAAATACAGCTTCACTTACTGCAAAGTATTTATTTAATAAACATATAAAAAAACTTCCCGATGTACTTCATAAGCATTATGGATATATAGAAATTCATGGATGTCGTCAATTTAATTTGAAGAATGTTTCAGCAAAATTTCCATTAGGAAACTTAATTAGTATTACGGGAGTTTCAGGATCAGGAAAGTCCACACTCATTGTTGAAACACTTTATAAAGCATTGAGATATTATCTTGAAGGCGCTTTCAAACTGTCCCTTGGAACATTTGATCAACTTTTGGGATATCAGTATTTAGATAAAGTATATCTCGTTGACCAATCAACCATTGGAAAAACTCCTCGATCAAATTCAGCAACGTATATGGGAATATTTGATCATGTTCGCGACTTGTTTTCACAAACACACGATGCAAAAATGCATGGATTTCTCAAAGGCCGCTTCTCATTTAATGTAAAGGGTGGACGATGTGAAAAATGCCAAGGAGCAGGCACTATAAAGATTGAGATGCAGTTTCTTCCAGATGTATATGTAAAATGCGATGTGTGCAAAGGACAGCGATACAACACGCAAACACTTGAAGTATTTTTTAAAGGAAAAAATATTTATGATGTATTGCACATGACAATTGACGAAGCATTCACCTTTTTTAAGGGTTTTCATATGATCGAGTCAAAACTTTCAACGCTTCAAAGTGTGGGAGTTGGATACATGGAACTTGGTCAGCCTGCTCCAACACTTTCTGGTGGGGAAGCACAGCGGATAAAGCTTGCGGCTGAACTTGCAAAAAAAGAGACAGGACGGACACTATATATTTTAGACGAACCGACAACTGGTCTTCACATGTATGATGTTGAGAAACTTCTTGATACACTTAATAGGCTAGTTGAACGAGGAAACACGGTGATTGTGATTGAGCATAACTTGGAAGTTATAAAGAATAGTCACTATGTTATTGATCTTGGTCCCACGGGTGGGCAAGCTGGAGGAGAGATATTGTATCAAGGACCAATTGGGGGACTCTTGGAAAAAAAAGATTCGTTTACCGGAAGCTATTTACGAGATTATGTAAAGTAATTATGAGATATGTAAAGTTTTTTAGCCTGTTTTTGTTCATATACTTCTTCTTATTCCCATCTAAAACATATGCTGGTGTACCGTATAAAGTTGTATATGATGCAAATTATATTCCGACTGCAGAAAATGATTTTTCAGTTACGTTGAAAATAAACATAACAAACTTACGATCAGATTTATATGTGCATGAATTTAGTCTAAGTTTCCCTCGCTATTTTAAAGTTGAAAATATTCAGGGACGTTTTGAAAATCAATCGATTACAACAAAAACAAAAACAGATACTACAAAAACAGAAATTTCTTTTTCATTGCCAGATAATACTGCCATAAAAAATACTGGAACTACTGTGGAAATTACCTATATTCAAAAAAATGGATTTAAAATTGTTGGTACTGTCGCTGAAGTTATCTTGCCAGCCATTCAGTCAGAGAATTCTACTTTCAATCTTAAATTAGAGGTTCCAAATGGAGTTTCTTCACACGTAGCTCTTGCAAAACCACAACCATCAGCAGTAATTAGTAATACAATTGTTTGGAATAGTATTACCGATCAAATCGTGTATATTGTATTTGGAAGATCCCAAATGTACCAGACTTCCCTAAACTATACACTTAAAAATCCTGATCTTGTGTCGCGGCAAACCCAAATAGCACTTATTCCAGAAACTGCATATCAGAAAGTGTATGTGCAAAACATTCAGCCTAAGCCACAGAATGTGTTTATTGATACTGACGGCAATTATATGGCCACCTACACACTTTTTCCCAAACAAGAGCTCGTTGTAAAGTATTCAGGTATTACAGAATTATTTCCCCGGTCAGGAAATTCCATGGAAACGTTCTCAAAAAATATGTTTAAAAAACAAAAAGAATATATTCTTAAAGGATCTTCATATTGGAAACTTCCTCCTCATACCACCTTTGCAGGATTAACTGAAAAATCAACTGTAGAGGAAATATATGATCGTGTTTTAAAGCATTTGACCTACGATCCAACCCAAATAGCTTCAACACTTATTCGTAAAGGTGCAAATATTGCCATAAAAAATCCTTATGAAGCCGTTTGTACAGAGTACACGGATCTTTTTGTGGCGCTTGCAAGAATGAATAAGATTCCTGCTCGAGAAATTGAAGGATTTGCGTATAGTACCGATCGAACAATTCAACCCCTCTCATTTAATGGTGATATTCTCCATTCATGGCCAGAATATTATAATAGCGATTTAAGCTCTTGGATTCCAGTTGACCCTACATGGCAAGACACTTCAGGAATAAATTATTTTGATTCTTTTGACCTCAACCATATTGCATTTGCAATTCATGGGAAGGATGCAGTTATCCCACTTCCTGCAGGTATGTATAAAATTCGCGATAGAAAAGACGTGTCTGTAGTTCCAATAGTAACCAACCCTCGATCAATTGACAAACTAAATGCACAAATAGTTGTCGATACATCTTTGAAGCTTGGCTCAAAAAAAAAAGGAGTCTTACAAATTATAAATGATGGAAACACATTTAGAAAAAATCTAAATATAAGTATAACTGCTGATAATACTCTTATAAATCCCTCAAAAATCAGTATTGATTTAATCGCTCCAATGGAAAAAAGAGAGATGGAGTTTGAACTGAATACGATAAACACTAAAAAACGATCAATCATTACTGCTATGATTGATGGGAAAATCGTAGCGAAAAAACAGGTAGATATTTCTTCAGCCTCTGAATTACTTCTTAATCAGGTTATTGGAATACTAATTGGTTGTATTAGTTTATTTGTAATCTATAAATTTGTTACCAGATTAAAATATGATAAGTAAAGATGTTCTAAAAGATATTCCATCAACCTCCGGTGTGTATTTTTTTTATAAGAAAAATATTCCTCTGTACATTGGAAAAGCGATTAATTTGAGGGCTCGGCTTATTTCTCATCTTCGTAACAGTCAATTTGATCAGAAGGAAAAGTTAATTATTGATCAATCTGATCGAATTGAATGCACAAAAACAATATCAGAGTTTGACGCACTCATTCTGGAGGCAAACATGATTCGTAGGTATAAACCGCAATATAATATCGTTTTGAAAGACGACAAAAGTCATCTGTATATCAAAATTACTAAAGAAACATATCCAAAAGTATCACTTGTAAGGCGTGAAAATGATTACAAATCACTCTATTTTGGTCCATTTTCTTCATTTCGGGTAACGCGCTCGCTCATTCACGCCATTCGTCGAATTATTCCATTTTGCATGCAATCAAGAATTGGAAAAACACGGTGTTTCTATGCAAAAATTGGATTGTGTGATCCCTGTCCGGGAGATATAGAACGAGAAACTGATATGAAAGAGAAAGTTAGAATAAAAAAAACATATCTTCATAACATTTCACTACTAAAAAAAATTCTTTCAGGAAGATCTCAACTTTTACTGACAGACTTTGAACGAGATCTTGCTCAAGCAACAAAAAGTGAAGAGTATGAGAAAGCTCTCGACATCCGGGACAAAATTACTCATTTGAACAATCTCATTTACAAACGATCTTTTTCAAATCCTTATGAAGTTAAGAATATATCTTTAGCTCAAATTACCCATTCAATACAGGAGTTTATGAAGAAAAACTTTCCAAATGGTACCGAAAAAGTGGGGCCGCATTTTAGAATAGAATGCTTTGACATCTCTAATTTATTTGGAAAAGAGGCCACTGCTTCTATGGTTGTGTACGAAAATGGGGGACTTGAAAAAGAACAGTATCGCCGCTTTGAAATCAAAACAGTCAAAGTGATTTCTGATTTTGCGATGATTGAGGAGGTTTTGCGTCGTCGCTTCAAGAAAACTGGATGGAGATTTCCTAATTTACTTGTTATTGATGGAGGTTCTCCACAGGTGCGTATTGCACAAAAAACGCTTCTTAAGCTTGATATTTCAATTCCAGTTATCGGAATTGCCAAGAAACCTGATCGGTTACTTCGTTCAGGCGAGAAGATTTCCCCCGCTCCAATTGATCGAAACGGACCGTTTTTTAAAATAATTCAGGAACTTCGTGATGAATCGCACCGATTTGCCAAAAAGTATCATTTGCTTTTAAGAGGAAGGAAAATTGGTGTATAATTGAACTATGCATAATGTATTAATGACAATTACTATTATTCTAAGCGTTTCAATTATTGGCTTTATATTGGTACAAGGACGTGGAGCAGGTCTCGGGAGCGCATGGGGCGGGGGAGGAGAGTTTTTTCAAACCAGACGGGGTATTGAGAAAGTTACCCTACAGTTAACCGTTGTATTTATCGTTCTTTTTTTCCTTGTATCGTTGGTTAATTTGGTTTTATGAACCTCGTCTATAAAAAACTACGGTATTACTATTGGCTTTTGAAAGCTTTTTTCAAAAAAAATCTTCGTTCGATAATTGTAAGCTGTGTCGGTAGTTTTTTCCTCATTTTTCTTATTGTAAACTTCTATCCATACTTGAGCGCACTCATTTTGCGCAAACATGATGTTATTGGTATTGTGGGAACCTATAAATTACAAAATCCACCATCTGAGATTCTAAATCTTATATCAAATCCACTTATTAACGTAAATGATAAGGGACAAATTGTCCCACTTCTGATCAATAAATATGAAATAAGTAAGGATCAAAAAATATATCGATTCCATTTGAAACCAAATCTCTATTGGAGTAATAAAACACGTTTTACAGCACGAGATATTCGTCTCGATTTAAAAGGTACAGAAATGAAAGTAATCGATGATTTAACAATTGAATTTCATTTAGATCAACCACTCTCAATTTTTCCAATTTATTTAACTAAACCACTTATAAAATATCCATTAATTGGTATTGCAGGCTTATATGATAGACAAAGCTATAAATCAAATAGAGGCACAATAAAAGAAATTACACTTGTCCCAAATAAAAAAGATTTTGCAACAATTACGTACAAAATGTATACCAATGAAGATGTTCTTGGTACAGCATATAAAAAAGGGGAAATAAGGCTATTTAAAACGAACAAAAAGACAATAGCAGATTCATTTAATTCGTTTAATAACACTATAATTTCTAAAACCGTTGATTATACGCAAATAATTACTCTTTTTTTTAATACAGAGGCTGGAATGTTAGAAGATAAAGATGTTCGTAAGGCACTTGTTGAAGCGATTCCTAATAATAAAGTATTTGGACAAATTGCTTCAGGACCAATCCCACCTACCTCGTGGGCTTTTTATTCAAGTATTAAACAATATCCTTTTGACCCTGAAAAATCGCGTACGGTTATAGAAAAAAATGCAACAGCAAGTGCGCCCGCACAACTTTCAATTTCAACGTTTTATGACTACATTGATCTTGGAGAAGATATAAAGAAAAGTTTGGAGAATATTGGAGTAAAAGTTACATTAAAAGTTCTTTCATATATTCCACCTGATTTTGAGATGCTTCTTTCTTCGTGGAGTCCACCAACTGACCCTGACCAATACTTTTACTGGCATTCAACACAAGCAGTTCTCGAAAATCGAAATATTACTCATTTAAAAAGTTTAAAAGTTGACAATTATCTTGAAAAGGGGAGAGCACAATTGGGTGTGGCAGGACGAAAAGCAGTATATCAGCAATTTCAGAAGGCGATCATGGACGAAGTCCCCGCGCATTTTATGTACTATCCGTACGAGTATACGATTGAGAGAAAGTAGAGGGGAACCCGCGTTTGACGTGGCGCCCTCAGGAAGAATCGAACTTCCATCTCGACCTTAGAAGGGTCTTACT
>MFZQ01000019.1:21883-35579 GCA_001789445.1 Candidatus Roizmanbacteria bacterium RIFCSPHIGHO2_02_FULL_40_13b
ATAAATCCATCCCTTGAAGAACTAAAATATGGCTTAGCTTCGTCAGGAAGATCTTTATATTTTGGAAACAGAAGGTTGCCATCTGAATCTTTTGCTAGGGGATCAAATCTGGGTCGCTCTGCCATAATTTGGTCATTCTAAACCTCATTTTAGGCTTTGTCAAGCGGAATTGGAGCCGAGACCGGGATTCGAACCCGGGACCTACTGTTTACAAAACAGTTGCTCTACCACTGAGCTATCTCGGCACTACCACTGCTTGCCCTCCGAAGCTTCAGCGAAGGGGGGAGCTATCTCGGCGAAAAGTTTCGCTGTTGATCGTTCAACCACGTCCTGTTTACTAAGTTTTATTATCTCCTCTCTATTATACCATTGCGCCTCACAATGCTCCTCACTAACCTTCACGGTTCCTTTGGTAATTACCTCAAAATAAATTCGTACTGTGTGGAATCCTTTGTGATAAAAGGACTCATGCACATCCAAAATCCGAATTGTTTTTGTAACATCGAGATTTGTTTCTTCCTTAACCTCTCTCTTCAATGCATTTTGAATGTTTTCACCGGATTCAACCCGACCTCCAGGCAGGTCCCAGCGAAGTTTTTTCGTATCTCCGTTATCTATATCCGAAATGTATGGGTTTGAGCGTTTTAACAGTAAAAAATCGCCGTCTTTGTTCCTGATGACAGCTTTTAAACCCACCTCAAAGAGTAAGTCTTTTTTCATGTGCCCGGGGTCGGACTCGAACCGACACAAGCGTTTAGCTTACAACATTTTAAGTGTTGCGTGTCTACCATTTCACCACCCGGGCTCTTGACCTCGCATTGTCTGTTTCTTGGAATCGCTCGCGTTACTATAGCTATTTTACACTAAAATTGGGGCTCGCTGCGTGAATCGTCGACTAATCTGAAGGACTACTCTCAAGCTCACAAATACGTCTCCGCTTCAAGCTTCCTAGAAACAGACAATTTCTCGTTCTATATTAGCTAGACTTTCTCGTAAGAAGTGAGAGAAGTTGTTTTCTATTCTGTGGGTCTTTGAGGATGTGAATTGCGGTTGGGGCAACGGAAAGGAAGACTATGAGAAGAATAATTGGAAGTAAATATTTGTCTACATCGGGAATGGATTTTCCCAGATAGTATCCTGCGTAGGTGAGTCCCAGGGCCCATAACGCTCCTCCAATCACATTGTAACTCAAAAACGTTTTATATTCCATTTCCCCAATTCCGGCAACGATTGGCGCAAATGTACGTACGACCGGCATAAATCGAGCAATAATAATTGTCTTTCGTCCATGTTTTTTATAAAAAGTATTTGCTTTTTCCAGGTTATCTTTGTGAAATAGCAGTGAGTCTTTTTTATGAAATAAACGTCTTCCTACTTTATGTCCAAATGCATAGCCCACACTATCTCCAATAACTGCCGCAATAAAGCATATGAAAGCTAGAATATGTATGTCAAAAATATGTTGAGATGCCAGAAATCCTGCGGTGAAAAGGAGACTGTCACCCGGCAAGAAAAAACCAATTAAAAGCCCCGATTCAGCGAAAATAACAGCGAAAATACCTAGGTATCCAATTGAGGGAAGTATCGTTTTCAAGTCCATCTATTGATTATAGCGTAGATTATCACCAATATTGATACCTTTTTTCTTTACAACTCCTTCATGAACTTCTATTACACTATCAAACTCTTTACTTGGTAAAAAAATAGTGGGATATGAATCTGGCCGTGCATCGTAAATAATATCGACAACTGTATTATTTTTAATATAGATCAGATCAATCGAAAATTTCATATCCTTCATCCAAAACCCATATTTTCCTGGTGCATCAAATAAAAAAAGCATTCCTTCAGAATCACGTAACGGAGCACTTCCTGAAAGACCTTGAGCCTTTCGAGCTTCAGTGTCTGCGACGATGAGTTGTATCTGATTATCGTTGATACTTACACTTTTTCGCGGATAGCCGGGGAAATCTGATGGTCGAGTTAAGAATATAAATAATAGAAGAGCAACAGAAACTAAGACGATAAATATTTTTTTCACAAAAAGTGGTCGCTAAGGGACTCGAACCCCTGACACCCGCGATGTAAACGCGGTGCTCTAACCAACTGAGCTAAGCGACCAGGGTAGGTGCCCGGGAAAGGACTTGAACCTTCACGCCTTGCGGCACAGCCTCCTCAAGACTGCGTGTATACCATTTCACCACCCGGGCAAAATTTCCTTCAGCGTAATTATATCATTTTACCTGCCTAGATGGAGTATCTATGAAAGACGTCATCCCGAACTTGTTTCGGGATCTCAGTTCTTTTGTCATCCCCGACCTGATCGGCCTTGCCTGCCGGCAGGCAGGGGATCTATCTGAATAGATTCCCGCCTTCGCGGGAATGACAACTAGATGCTGAAACAAGTTCAGCATGACAAATGGTCAAATGAGCCTCGTTTGTTCCGATGATTCTTTTTTACGAGTAACCTTAAGATGGGCATACGCTTTCGTCGTAACCACTCTTCCTTTTCCTGTTTTTTTGATAAATCCTATTCTCATTAGATATGGTTCGATATATTCTTCTATAGTTTGTATATCTTCTGAAAGCGTATGTGCGAGTGTACTTACCCCCACCGGACCTCCATCAAATTTCTCAATTATTATGAGTAGATACTTTCGATCAACGTCAGAAAGCCCAATTTCATCAATTTCAAGAATTGAAAAGAGATCATCTACTACTTTTTCCGTAATTTCCTTAAGTTTATGTACTTCATAGAGGTCTCGTGCTCGTTTGAGGATTCTGTTAGCTATCCGAGGTGTTCGTCGAGCTCGTTTTGCAATAAGATCTGCCATCTCTTTCTTAAGAGGAATATTGAATAGTTTTGCCGATCGCAGAATGATTTGAGCCATTTCTTCATCTGTATAATAATCAAGTCGAAGCGTCATACCAAACCGATCGCGCAGTGGGGCAGAAAGAAGTGCAAGTCGAGTTGTCGCTCCAACAATCGTAATTTTGGGAACAGGAAGTCGCATGGTGCGGGCCGATGGACCTTTTCCGATGATAATATCAAGTGCGAAATCTTCCATAACAGGGTAGAGCGCTTCCTCAACTGGCTTCGGAAGTCGGTGAATCTCATCGATGAAGAGTACATCGTTATCCTTAAGATTTGTAAGAATTGCCGCTAAATCTCCTGTTTTTACAATTGCTGGCCCAGACGTCGTTTTTAGCTCGCCTTTCAGCTCATTTGCAATAATGTGTGAAAGTGTGGTTTTCCCAATTCCTGGCGGCCCGTAAAAGAGGATGTGTTCGGCAACAACACCTCGATTTATTACAGCGTCGATGAAGAGTTGAAGTGAACGACGAACCTTCTCTTGCCCAATATACTCGGAAAGTGAAGTTGGTCGCAAATTTATATCAAATACTATCTCGCTCTTTTTCATTATTTTTTGGTTAATAATTGAATCGCCTGCTTAATCTTATTTTCAATAGTTGCTGTATTATCAATATGAACAAGAATCTTTTTCGCCTCACTTTTATCAAACCCTAATGAACTAAGTGCATCGATAATGATAACTTCGTCAGCAGAAAGGACTTGATTTTTTAGTGTAAATTCCTGGTTCATTTTGGATGAAAGTTCAAGAAGAATTTTTTGTGCTGTTTTCTTTCCCACTCCAGGAATCGAGCTAAAGAACCCGACATTTTGGGCTATAACTGCCTCCGTCACCTTTGATGCGTCGGTAAAAGAGACAATTGCAAACCCGAGTTTCGGGCCAACTCCGTCAACCGATAGAAGCATTTGAAAGAGTTTATGCGCATCTTTATTTGAAAATCCAAAAAGCGTAAGCGCATCTTCCCGAACTTGCAAATACGTGTACATTTCGACATTGTCCCCAATTTTATGTGCAGAGATAAGATCGGGCATGCAAAAAAGGCTGTAAAAAACCCCACCACTGGTTTCCAGAAGAAGAAGATTTCCTTCAACTTCAGCAATTATTCCTTTTAGCTTAGAAATCATTGTTATTTATGTAAAATACAGTACGCCATCCCACATGCTACGGCATCATACACATCGTCTGTTTCTGGTTTAACTGGAAATTTAATAGTAAATGATACCATTTTTTGAATTTGTTTCTTGTCGGCCCGCCCATCTCCGGTAATTGCTTGTTTAACGGTAAGTGGAGAAATGAACTCAACCGGAATACTTCTCTTTGTAACAGTGAGAATCGTCGCACCTTGCGCTTGTGCAACTATTATTGCAGTTTTTTGGTTTGTGTTAAAAAAAAGCTGTTCAAGTACGCATACATCAGGTGTATTTCTCATTAAAATTTCATCAAGTTTTTGTGATAATTCAAATAGTCTGGCCGACAAATCATCATTTTTACTTGTTTTCACCAGTCCATACGCAAGAAGTTCGTGTTTTTTATTTTTGTAATCAAAAACTGCGTAGCCAGTCCGTTCAATGCCTGAATCAAGTGCGAGTACTCTCATGTGCAAATAGAGTATAGCATATCGCGCATGGAGGTATATAATGAGAGCTTATGGGCATAAAACTTTCTCCATACACAGATGCGCTCCTAGAATCTATAAAAATTGCCAAAGATCAAAAAAAACATAGTGATAGTACGCATATTAGCGTATCTCAAACTGTTTCTTTTTTTGCGCTCATGTATGAAAAGGTTCGAAACTCTATTGAGTTTCGAGAAGAACATTTAGTTTGTCGTGCCGCAATTGAACGAATTTTACGACGTCGGCTTGCCATAAACCCAGCAGGGGACGGGGAAGGGGAAAATGTGGTTCGTGAGCTTTTGTGGGCGCGGTATATGTCTCCTGAAAATGTAACTCAAAAGGATGTGGCACTCGTTCAACACATCATAAATAGCCTCATACATTTTCGTAAACAGCTAGAGCAATCGGGACACAAAATTTCTGAACTTGAAAATCAGTATTTACTAGATATCGTGACTTGTGAAATTGAGGAGGGGATCAATATTGTTCGTACCCAAACAATGTCTGCGTATTTGTATTTTTTTTATCAGGTGATGCGGCAAAAAATTGATATCGAAGGTCTTTCTTCTGAAAACCGAGATGCATATTTTTATGCGGCGTGCGAAGCCGGATTTGCTAAAAATGACAGTGCATACATCCGAGCACACCTTTTTACTCTCCATTACGAATCATTTTCACAACTCACACAGGAAAAGATTACTCATTTGGCTGAAATTTGGCAAGAAACCGTCAGATCGCTTGAAACAATCATTAAGAATCCATATAGTGACAAGCTCATTAGAAGCGTTAAGAAAAACGTCCCTCCATTTCTAATTCTATATGACATACTCGAAAAAAATGAGACAGAATTAAGTGAAATACTAGCCGATGAGGAGAAACTAAGTGAAAGTGTTGAAAAAACATGTGGCGAAAAATATATTGAAACAAGCAGTAAACTGCGCACTACAACTATCCGAAGCGTTATTTATATCTTCCTTACTAAAGTGATATTCGTACTCCTTCTTGAATTCCCCCTTAGTAAATTTCTGTATGGAATGGTCGAATACGGTCCACTCGTCATTAATATAATTTCCCCACTCGTATTAATGGGGCTTTTAGTATCCTTCTTTCGAGTACCTGGCGCTAAAAACACTACCAAAATTTATACCAGAATTATTAATATCATAAATGATGATGATTCCTTCGAAACAACTCCGATAAAAATTTCTCCAGCAAATAAAAAAATTCGCCGACCGCTCTTAGTTTTTGGCTTTACCATTGCATATTTTGTATTTTTTGGAATTACATTTTCAATGATTTATTTACTCCTATCTCGACTCGGATTTTCAATTATTAACAAAGGAGTCTTCTTTTTCTTCATGACCGTTGTTGGTTTTTTCGGCTACCGCATTCGCCAAACAACGAAAGAATATTCGCTTGAAGATACCGATGGGGTCTTGTCACCGGTAATTTATTTCCTATTTTTACCTGTCTTAAGCGTAGGAAAGTTCTTGAGTCGTGAAGTCGCAAAACTCAATATTCTCATGCTCGTTTTCGACCTTCTTATCGAAGCACCATACAAACTTATTGTAGAGATTGTAGAGGAATGGGTAAAGTTTGTACGTGCAAGACGAGATGAGATATAATATGTACTATGAGTGAAGAGTTACAACCTAACATTGAGACACCTCTCCCAGATAGAACTCCCTATGCCATAGCTTTCATGGGAAACACGGGCGCCCACCACAGAATCCGGTCGATGAAGGGTCCATTAGAAGAAAACTTTGGGAAAGGTAACTATACGCTTCACAACTCATATCTTTCGCTGGATGCAAAAGAACCAGCGCGTTATGAAGATATGGCACGTGATATCGGAGATCTAATGGCAAGCGGCAGACCACTCACTATTTATGCGTATTCCTTTGGTTCGGTTGAATTTAATCATGCAATGGAAAAGCTTAAAACTACGCGTCCAGAACTTTTTGAAGACCCAGATGCATTTAGGAATTTGACGATAAAACTTGTTGATCCGGCAGGACTTTTTGATCCACAGTGGCATGGAAGTTGGACAGTTGCACGATATCTTAAACAGACCGCAGAGCTCGGGTCACTCGCTCTTCTGCGCCCTGGATCGTGGCATGAAGCAATAGACAGTATGATTCTATTTCCACCTAGGAATATGCCCACAGAAGATGTTTCTGCGATGCTACGAGAATTGTATCCTGAATATTCACATGCAGTGGGTCAACCAAGTGTCCCCGTTATTCCTTTTAAGAAACCTGAAAGAGACTATTGGGAAAAGCTCGATGATACAACTCGGGATTATTTTGATGAAATTGATAGGCAGGTAGCTAGCTTATTTAGCGTATTTAAGGAAGGAAACGTAAAGAAAAATAAAAAATTTATTCGATCAATTATATCGAAACGACCGAGAGCACTGCAGCCCCCATCTAAGAAGAGACCTTGGGAGTTTATTGATACCCAATATCGTGCAGATACAAATTATCGAGAGGCGGTTTATAGTGGAGAGTATTATGAAGAACCTTTGATAGAAGCTCCTCAACTTAAAAGTGTAAAACAAGCGGCACAGGCGGCTCTGGGTCTTCTACCATTATTAAAAGAGACATTTTCTGGAGTGCAGCTTGAGTGGTATGAAGATTTGGCTCGAAAAGGTGCACAGTTTGAGTTTTTGACTCCGGAATATTCAGTGTTTACTCCAGTTTCGCATGTACTACCAGACGCAACGCAACGAATTATGGAGCGATTAACACATGCCTCACAAACGCCTCAACCCGAATCAATCTACAATGAAGCACTGAAGCCGGAGTGAGTCGCCCAAGATAACCTATTTACCTCTAAATCTGATAAAATAGACTGTATACTTTGGGTCGCTAGCTCAATGGTAGAGCACCTCCCTCTTAAGGAGATGGTTCCCGGTTCGAGTCCGGGGCGACTCACATGAGACCCAGATCATATCACATTGATATACTTCGAGCTATTTCGTTGCTTATCATTATCCTCACCCACGTCACACAGTACCACCTTTCAAATCCTATAACCTCATTTATTTGGAATTATTCGCATTTTGCCGTAGTTTTATTTATTTTTTGCTCGGTGAGCGTACTTTTGCCATCATATGAACGAATGGAGCATACGGTTGCAAGTATTACTCGATGGTATAAAAAGCGCGTTGTACGGCTCATTCTGCCATTTTATTGGTATTTGCTTGCCCATTTTAGCTTGATGATTGTGTTTCCAACTATTTTTTCCGGAAATGGGCTAAAATTAAACTTTGATTTCATACTAAAGTCTGTATTTCTGACTGGAGGAATCGATCTCAACTGGCTTGTACTCCTTTTCATCGAACTCGCCCTCATTTTCCCAATAATGGAGTATATTTCTCGAAAAAAATCCCTTGCTACTTTCTACTTCCTACTTTCTACTTTCTTTGTAACAGCGACTCTATTCCTTCCATCCCTCCACAGCCTTTATCGAGTATATATGATCATCGCCTGGTCTCTCGTAACTCTCATTTCAATCCTCGTCGTCAAACAAAAACTCAAACCCCTCCATATATTCATTATTTCAGGGATAAGTTTTGGTCTCCAATTCTTTTTTTTGGGCTTTTTTGCAAAAGTCGTGCCTATCCACCTTAAAGGTGGAATAGCTACAACACATAATTTAATCAGTCATAAGTATCCACCTGACCTTTATTATTTATCATATGCAATCTTCATGAGCTTTCTTGTCTATAAACTAACAAAGTTACACTTATTTGAAGTGGTCTTACTCAAGCGATTCCTCACCTTCGTAAGCAAATCATCATATACACTCTTTTTTATCCACTATATCGTCCTTGATGCGAGCCTACGGTGGCGCTTAAGCGTTGGAGCTCATTTGCTTGTTGTGCTAGTAACGACGATGGGAATAACATACTTAATCGAAAAATGGAGAGGTAGAGTAGTAGAGAAGTAGACGAGTAGAGATGGAGGGGTTGAGAGATGGAGAGATAGATCATACATCTACTTCTCTACCTCTCTATCCATCTATCTCCACTTTCCACCTCTCCACCACTCTACCTCCCCAGCTCTCCATCTTCCCCCTTGCATTCCGTATTAGTATGATATAATCTATATAGTTTAATCGAGAGGGGATACCTTCTTCCGATACGAACTTTTACTTGAAAATATCATGAACAGGGGGTGAAAGATAGATGGATAATAAGAAACTTTACGTAGGGAATCTTCCTTGGAGCTTAACTGGTGACAGTCTTCGCGAGATGTTTGCATCATTTGGAGAAATCACTGATGCTGTTGTAATCTCTGACCGTATGTCAGGACGTTCTAAGGGATTCGGTTTCGTTACATTCGCAACTGAAGAATCAGCTCAAAAAGCTGTTGCTGAAATGAATGAAAAAGAAGTCGAAGGACGAAAGTTGGTTGTAAACACAGCCAAACCTCGAGAAGATCGACCACCAGGTGGTGGGGATCGACGAGATTTTCGTCGAGATAACCGAGGAGGAGGCTACTAAGCTTTCCCTACATTAAAACACTATTCCGAAAGGGATAGTGTTTTTTTGTTAAGGAGAAGTCCTAAAGCAAGGGGAAGAATCGAAATGACAAGTATCCAGCCCGTTGCCACAGCTGATTTTTC
The DNA here is from genome assembly GCA_001789445.1 of Candidatus Roizmanbacteria bacterium RIFCSPHIGHO2_02_FULL_40_13b. GTDB lineage: Bacteria > Patescibacteriota > Microgenomatia > UBA1406 > HO2-37-13b > 2-01-FULL-39-24. The sequence goes on from MFZQ01000019.1 coordinate 31,004, forward strand.
AAAATGAGTGAATAAAATTAGCAAAATGAACATGCTTGCAATTCGTGCTACTCCCAGTGCAATATCTCTCTCAATGAATAGATGATATTTTGTTTTCCATGATTCACTATTTTCATCACTCGTATTCAAAACGATGGATGAGAGCTGAACATTGAGAATGGGAAAGGAGATTCCAGATAGTAAGCCAAAGATAGCAATCCCAAGTGGGCTTTGATACAGGGCAAAAACTACAATTGAGATAGTCGCCACAATTCCCACTAAAATACTGATATGTGGAACACGTGCAATGAGCTTTCCCGCAAGCATTCCAGTTAATGCAGAGATAAGAAAAATCAATGATCGGAAGAATCCAACCACCGATGGGTCTTGCAATACAAGAAAGAAAATAATTCCAGAAAGCACGCTAAATCCACCATCATATAAACCAATTATTACATTTTGTACTAATACATCCTTCCACTTCTTACTTCTAACATGGGTAACTAAATGGTTCATTGAAAATTCTATTTCTGAATGCTCGGGTAGGTTTTTAGCGATGAAAGAAAGATACAGATTAAAACAGGCAACTATCCCGAAAAGAACGTAATACCCAAAAAAAGTAACAATGAGACCACCCAAGAGAGGTGCGATGGCAGATGAGCCATTCATAACAACTTGAAAACGACCAAAGAAGTGATCTCGACTGTGTGCATGAGTGAGAATGTACTGCGAGAGATTGTATCCACTCCAAAAAAGGCCGGTACTTGCACCGGAAAGCATTCCCAAGAATACAATGTAATTAAGTGCATTTTCTTTGAAAATAAGGAGGATTACATACGACGCTGTCGTGAGAATGAGCGAGGTCATAATAAGATCTTTCGTAGTAAAATGCTTGAGTAAATATCCCGAGGCGATATATAAGATGAGCAAAAATACAAACAGTACGAAGTTATACAGCACAAGTCCAGTAAAGTTTAAGTGTGCAAATACATAAAATTGCACAAAAATCCCTGCAAGTGAGCTCGCAAAAAACGAAATTCCTTGAATTCGCAGTAATGTTTTTTCACCACTTGTAAGCATACTTTAGTATACTAACTTTATGTTGAAAAATATTATTCTGTCATCCCCGAGTAGTCGGGGATCCATTTAAATAGATTCCCGCCTTCGCGGGAATGACACATATTTTATTTTCTATGAATAAACTTGTTCGAGACAAGATCCCGGAAATAATAAAACAAGACGGGAAAACTCCTAGAGTTCATGCTGTAAATGAAATAGAAGAAACGAGGAGGATTTGAAAAGAGAATTATTTTAGATGCAATCACCTGACTCCTGTTTTTTCCCCTTGTAATTCATCATATAGTGATGCTACTATTCAAATATGAAGAAAATGTTGGATCGGATAGGTCGTTTTTTTTCAACTCCTGAACATATTTATCTTACAATATCACTATTTGTAATAGGATTACTGTTAGTTCTCGTCGTTCCAATTCTTTCTCATATCCCAGGTCACCCAGATGAACACCAATTTTTCAATAATGCGTGGAATATGATGGCTGGAAAACAGTTGCATAATTATATTCATGTCGCATTAACTGAATATCTCCTCGCCGGATACTTAGCTTTTATGAATATATTTACTCGTTCTGGAGTAAATTTCCCCCAAGGCGATCCAGGATTAGTTGCCTATTATTTTGGAAGAATATTCGGACTCATTGTGTGGCTTACAACATACATTACTGGAGTTTCATTACTCATGAAAGGTCGCAATAAAATTCCTGCAAGTGTTGTGTTCTTTACTGTGCTTTTATTTGGTTCTATCGGAATGTTTGAACGCTTCTTACGAGTAAATTCTGATTCTATGGGGATACTCGTAACAATGATATATCTCCTAATATCAATAACACTTCATTACAGAAAAAAATCACCATTTTTATTTTTTATCACAAATTTAATTTTTGTTTTCTTAATTAGCTTTACAAATTTGAAAGCACTTTATATGGGGCTTCCTATTTTTGCACTCAATACAGTCCTTCCGTTTGTATATGAAAAAAAACGAGAACTGGGAGAGGAACTCCCAAAACTGTTTCGCATGGTGATGTATACCGCCGGGACAATCTTAGGATCAGTATACCTATGGGTTGTCTGGATTCCAAAACCCATTAAATTAAATGAATTTTGGTACAGTGTAAAACATACAACGGTTGCTTCCGTTATTTTTGATTATGAGTATCCAGGACTGGCACACAAAAGCTGGCTCGTGTATATTTACGATGTTTTGGCACACCAAATTGATTTTTCGCAGGTTGCTGCTGTACTTATATTTATTTTGGTCGCATGGTTTATCGGAGGCAGAAAGTTATTTCGATCAATTAAAACATCTGTACGTGAGCAATTTCGCTTTTCAAACGTTAAAACAGGAAATTTATTCCCCAGTTTAGAGCTTATTTTGCTTGTTATGGCAGTGTGTTATTACTATGGTATTAGCTCAGTTGTTATTCATTGGTCTCGCTGGGCTGCTCCGTTAGGTTTCTTAGTTATTTTAATTCTAAGCGGAATTCTTGGTAGGATTCTCGATACGATTGTATCTGGGTCTTTTCCAAAGAGACAGCTTCTGTATGTATTAATGCCGCTTCTACTGTTCTTGGCGTGGTCTGTACAATTTGCACTAGTACTATCAATTCAAGGCTCAAATTACCCAAATAGAAATGGATATGGACTCACACAAGATAATGTTAATCAGTTTATTGCTGAAAAAGGCTATACTGACGCTGAAATTCCTCTAAAAGTGGGGTGGTTTTACGGAGAACTTGATAAGATTCCTCGTATTGATTTAACTAAACTTGGAACTAAAGATACACCAAAAATTGAATATCTCGTATGGCCACAGTGGGGGACAGGAGCAATTTACAGTAAGAATTATGTAGATCTTGAAGATCATAATCAGAAAGAATTTATAAAAAAATACACTGATGAAGTCATTTGGCGTTTTCCTTCTCCAATCTCATACTACGTTCACTACACAAAGTTGTTTGCACAAGGAGTTTTGGGGATAACCTGGCTTCCAGAAACCGAAGCGCTCACCGAGACACAATATGCTATTTTAAAAATGAAGCAACCGATCAAACCATTTAAATTGCATTATGAAATTCCATATGAAGGAATGGAGCACTATTATTCTCCATTACCAACTGTTTTTTCGCTAGCAAATCTCAAAGATAGTAATATTTTTCCTCCCTGTCATGGTAGTCCAACAACACTTGACGTGTCAACAGGGCTTCCAACTGATGCGGTTGATCCGGCGATTGTTTCTCGAATAACGAATATGTATTGTCATACACTAGGTATTCGAATTGCATTTAAAGGCACGTGGAAAATAAAGGTTGAAGGACTTCCTGAAAATGTGAATAATGAGCAAAAAATATACTCGGCATATCCATTTGACTTTGATCACGAGTCAAAAACGATTATACATCGATTTGAAGATACTAAAATTACCGCCGCATTTGGGGTTGCAACGCGTGAGAAGCATCCCCCCGGACTTAAATTTATCGTAGACTACGAGGCAGATTAGGTATTTATCTATAAAATAGCCAGTCGGTGGGGACTGTAATGAGCGATGGAGTCATCAGATCTTTTTTTGACAATAGATATTTTCTCGCTTCATACTCCCCATTTAGTTTAACAATCTGCACTGGCTTGCTCATGATTTTGAGTTTTTCTCGCACCCACCAATCAACATCAGACCCAGTAAAATCTTTCGGAGGAGGTTCAGAAAGTACATACGTTAAGGCTCGTTTTTCAAATGCAACTCCATGCTTGTTGGCAACTCTATTTGCATAAAAAAGTGCATATTTATCTTGATAGCCATATATGTCGGGAGCATACACAAAATATCCATAATCATATGGGGCATCCTTTACAACAATTTGTGTATTTGAGTATCTAAAACGCCATGAAGTACTTGAGGTTTCCACCGAGTTCGAGATATTCTGCGCAAAAGAGATATTTTGTTTCGTTATGAATACTACGCTCAATAAAACTAACCCATAAAAGATGAATCTAGGAATATATTTATGAATACTTGAAAACATCATAATTGGAAACATGCTCATTGGTAACCACCAAAACATGATTAAGAATCCTCCATGGATCATTGTTAGTACATAAAATCCAAAATAAAAATATAGAAATTCTTTATATATTATTCTATTGCTATCTTTATGTATTTGGGACAAAATTATTGAAGAAAGTAATACTGCGAAATATATGAAATTTAGTGTATGTAGTGGATGGGCAATTATATTGACTCCATGTGTTCCGACATTTCTAAGTCGGTCTATAAACGATACAATAAATGGCATTGTCGCACCTCCGTCTCTTGCTCCTTGTAAATAGGAAAGAAAGGATTGGGTTTGTAAAAAGTTGTACTTAAACTCAATAATCAAGAATGTTGCCGCAAATGGGATAAGTATAAGATAGGTCGCATAGTGAGTAAACGCTTTTTTTCTGAAAATAACAATGGTAGATGCCACTACCGTAAGAAGGGCAAGGGGGACACCGAGGGCAATCTCAAATTGAACCATCATTCCAATAG
>MFZQ01000020.1 GCA_001789445.1 Candidatus Roizmanbacteria bacterium RIFCSPHIGHO2_02_FULL_40_13b
CATGGGGGGGTTGTTTCTCCAACCGGAGATGTGTTGCAACCGAACATAGATTTTGAAGCGATTACATCCATTGGTTCGGTTGCTCGAAGTAAGTATGGTATGGGTGGGGTGGTACAGCATGCTGCTTCAACGCTTGAGGACACAACGCTTGCTCAATTTCCCACTGCTGGAACACTAGAAATCCACCTTGCCACCCAATTTCAAACAATTATTTTTGATTTATTACCAACTCACCTTAAGGACGAGATGAATCAGTGGATTATGACAAACTTAATTGCCGAGCGGCTTGATGGGTGGACTGATGAGCAGTTTTTATACAAACTTCGAAAGAAATCCCTTGGACATTTCAAAAAAGATATATGGGGAATTGATGAAACGACAAAAAAAAAGACCGTTCAGGCACTCGAGACGCGACTTGTTACCATTTGTACAGAACTCAATATACCGAATGCTTGACACATTTCATATAAAAACAATTGAAGATGTTGAAATAAAAAACGTGCGGGTATTACTACGTGTTGATTTTAATGTGAGTTTGACTTCAACACACAAAATAGCTAATGATTTACGAATAAAACAATCGATACCAACTATAAAAAAGTTGCTTTTAGACAATAACAAAATTATCATCATTTCGCATTTAGGTCAGCCTGACGGACGCGATGAAAAATATTCTTTAACTCCAATATTTGAGGATTTGCGAAAGTTATTACCTGGGACTGTAATAAACTTGATCGATGATTTTCGAACGGAAAAAAATAAGGTGTTTTTGGATCAACAGCAGGGAGGAGAGATCGTACTTCTTGAAAACATTCGTTTTTATAAAGAAGAGAAAAAAAATGATGAGGATTTTGCGGAGGAACTCGCCGCGCTTGCTGATGTGTATGTGAATGATGCATTTGGTGTATGTCATCGGGTCGATGCTTCAATTGTTTCAATACCAAAGTTTATTCCCCATTTTGCTGGACTTTTACTTGCACATGAAATTACCGCGATAAACACAATGGTAAATCATCCAAAACATCCACTCGTTGCGCTTGTTGGGGGTGCTAAAGTTTCAACAAAAATTAACTTCTTGAAATCACTCATTGATCATGTTGATGCTTTAATAATCGGAGGAGCACTGGCAAACACATTTTTATGTGCGCAGGGAAAAGAAATTGGAAAGAGTTTGGTTGAACTTGATAAAATTACGAATGCAAAATCAATACTCGAATATGCAGATGAAAAAGAAAAAAAAGTTCTTTTACCAAAAGACGTTGTGGTTTTTAATTCGTTAACAGACGATTCGGGTCGAGTTGTATCCGTTGACAATGTGGCAGAACACGATGTTATTTGTGATATCGGTCCTGAAAGTGAAGCACTTTTTGATGAAGTAATTGCGCATGCACATACAATTATTTGGAATGGGCCGTTTGGAAAAGTCGAAGATGAACGGTTTGCCCGTGGCACAGACTTTTTATACTATGCAATTACGCAAAACAAAGAAGCGCTTTCACTTGTAGGTGGGGGAGACACAATTGCGGCAATCTCACATCACGAATACCTTGATCGAATAACCCATATTTCCGCCGGTGGTGGAGCAATGATGGAATTTATTGAGCGAGGAACCCTGCCGGGTATTGACGCACTTCAGACTGAATAAAATAATCCACAAATCTCCCAACTCCGCTTCCGCTAAAAATTTCAATATAAAATAAAAAAGTAAATAGTTTGGCCAGTTATAACAGTCCTTTTAGCCCCCGGAGTTAAAAGGACTGTTAGGACAGCCTATTTAGGATATTTATTTATTTATTTATTTTCAGAATAGTTCTTCAATAAAAGCCGAACAACTCGTCAGGTATTTTTTTGATGTATAATACACTTACGATGCTGACACTCAAAAACCTCTCTGTTTCTATTGGAGACAAAAAAATTCTCAAAAAGATTACCTACACATTTGAACCCGGAAAAATATATGCGATTATGGGGCCAAATGGATCGGGAAAGTCCACACTTGCAGCAACCGTGATGGGACATCCCCTCTATTCTGTTTCCTCAAAATCAAAAATTATTTTTAACAAGAAGAATATTGATAAGCTCTCACCCGATGAACGGGCGAAATCTGGAATATTTCTCTCATTTCAAACTCCCCTTTCACTTTCTGGAATTACGATATACCAGTTTATGCGCTATGCTCTGACTGGCCGAATGGATCCTTTGGAAATTAGACAAAAAGTTCAGGAATTTGCTAAGAAGTTGAAGATTTCAGAAGATATGCTTTCTCGTTCACTTAATGATGGGTTTTCAGGTGGAGAGAAAAAAAAGATGGAGGTAATTCAGGCCGCAATCCTTGACCCGCAATTTGTGTTTTTTGATGAAATAGACACAGGAGTTGATGTTGATGCACTTGCAACAATTGCTAAATTTATTAAGAAAATGCATTCTCCAGAAAAAACATTTGTGATCATTACTCATTACAATAGAATTCTGAAATACTTGAAACCTGATAGGATTTTAGTGATAAAAGAGGGTATGCTTGTAAAAGAAGGAAATTGGAAGTTGGCGCAAGTAATTGAGAAAAAAGGATACGACAATCTATAACCATCTGTCATCCTGAGGCAAAGCCGAAGGATCTCGGTGTGGACATTCACACCTAGATTCTTCACTTCGTTCAGAATGACAACAATTTAACAATTTAACAATGAATCAATCTAACGATCTACAATTCGATTACAAATATGGTTTTTCTATGCCTGATACTTCCATTTTTCAGACTAAAAGAGGTATTTCGCCCGAAATTGTCTATCAAATCTCAAAGATAAAGAACGAACCTGAATGGATGACCGCGAAGCGTTTGAGAGCATACGAGATTTTTCTGACAAAAAAAATGCCCTCCTGGGGAGCTGATCTTTCGAAGATAGACTTTGATGATATTGTATATTTCATTCGCGCGACTGATAAACAACAAAACTCATGGGAAGATTTGCCTGCAGAGATTAAAGAGACATACGATCGTATTGGAGTTCCTGAAGCTGAAAAGAAGTTTTTGGCAGGGGTATCGGCCCAATATGAATCGGAGGTTGTGTATGAAAGTATTACGAAAGAACTGACCAAAGATGGCGTTATTTTTTGCGATATGGATACTGCTCTTTTGAAATATCCAGAGATTGTAAAAGAATATTTTGGAACACTCATTCCCGCGACTGATAATAAATTTGCAGCACTCAATAGCGCAGTGTGGTCAGGAGGCTCATTCGTATATGTTCCAAAAGGGGTTCAGGTGAAGCTCCCTCTTCAAGCGTATTTTCGAATAAATGCCGAGCGTTTTGGACAATTTGAGCGAACACTTATTATTGCCGAGGAAGGTTCGATAGTTCACTATATTGAAGGATGTACTGCACCAATTTATGTCACCGATTCGCTCCACAGCGCAGTTGTTGAAATTTTTGTAAAGAAGAATGCGAGAGTTCGGTATACAACGGTTCAGAATTGGAGTAATAATGTGTACAATCTCGTTACAAAGCGTGCCAAGGCCGAGGAAAATGCGGTTATGGAATGGATTGATTGTAACATTGGATCAAAAGTGACCATGAAATATCCATCTGTGTACCTGATGGGAGAAGGAGCAAAAGGGGAAGTTCTTTCAATTGCCTATGCGGGTGCTGATCAACATCAAGATGCAGGGGCAAAAATGATTCATTTTGCACCAAATACGTCAAGCCGCATTGTCTCAAAATCAATCTCAAAACATGGGGGAAGAACATCGTACCGTGGACTTGTGCAAGTCATGCCGGGTGCCACCAACTCATCCGTATTCGTTTCATGCGATGCGCTTCTCATGGACGAGAATTCTCGATCAGATACCTATCCAACAATGAAAATTAAAGAAAATCAAGTTGAAGTACAACATGAAGCAACTGTTGAGAAACTTGGAGAAGAGAAGTTGTTTTATTTAACGTCTCGAGGAATTTCGAAAAATGATGCGGAAGGAATACTTGTAAATGGATTTATTGAGCCAGTGACTCGTGAGATTCCACTTGAATACTCGATTGAACTCAACCGTTTGATGCAATTGGAGATGTCAGGAAGTGTTGGCTGAGGCCAAAGGCCGAAGTCCTGAGCGAAGTCGAAGGAATAAACATATGAAATTTATACAAATTAAACAAGGAAAAAAAAGTAAGCATGTGGTCAATACTCCGGGAGAGTATATTTTTTTTATTCACAATTATTCGGGCGAAGTCGACATCGAAATAAAATCGCAGGAAGCGAAAGTATTTATTTATGGAATATATGTTGGAAAAAAAGGTGACAACTTTACCTTAAATACAATTCAACATCATAAAATTGGAAACAGTATTTCTGATCTGCTTATAAAAGGAGTTTTTTTTGATGACGCAAAATTCATTTATGATGGACTCATTAAAATTGACAAAAAAGCTCAAAAATCGAATGCGTATCAGAAAAATCAAAATCTCATGCTCTCAAAAGATGTATTTGTAAGCTCAAAACCAAACCTTGAGATACTTGCAAATGATGTGCGATGCACACATGGATCAACAACGGGTCAACTGGATCAGACACAAGTTTACTATCTTAAAACGCGAGGATTAACCGAAGATACTGCACAAAAACTGTTAATAGAAGGGTTTGTGGGCGATGTATTTAATAAGATGGAAGAAAACGGAGTTGATGATCCTGTCATCCTGGAGCGAATCCGACAAAGTACAACGTGAGCGATAGGATCTCTAAACACTTAGATATATGCTGAATATCAAAAACAACTTCCCTATTTTCAAAAAGCATCAAGATCTGGTATACCTGGATTCTGCGTCATCATCGCTAAAACCGCAATCAGTAATCAATGCAATAAATGAGTATAACAGTTCATACTCCGTAAATGTCCATCGAGGACTGTATCCTTTAGCTGAAAAGGCAAGTCTTGAGTATGAAGAAACGCGAGATGTAGTTGCAAAGTTTATCAACGCACCTTCAAAAGATGAAATTATTTTTACTCGAAATGCCACAGAATCTCTCAATCTTCTTGGGTATACACTTGAGAAAGAGTTGAACTCGCAGTCAGAAATAGTAATTACGATTGCTGAACATCATGCAAATTTTGTTACGTGGCAACAAGTGGCGAAAAAGACGAGAGCTACGTTTTCTCTCATAGACATAGATGAAAATACTGATTTGGATATTTATAGAAACGGAAAAGTGGATTTGAGCATGTATGTTTCCAGTAACACAAAAATAGTCGCACTTCACTACATTTCAAATGTACTCGGGAGAGTTCAGCCACTTAACGAGATAATTAGGAGTATTCGAGCAATCAATCCACACGTATATATAATTGTAGATGCGGCGCAGGCTTCTCCACATCATGTAATCGATGTGCGAGAGCTCGATTGTGACTTTCTTGTATTCTCTTCTCATAAGATGTGTGGGCCAACCGGTGTTGGCGTATTATGGGGAAAGAAAGCACTTTTGGAAAAGCTTCCTCCTTTTCTTTTTGGTGGGGACATGATTGACGAAGTCTTTACAGATCACTCGACATTTGCAA
>MFZQ01000021.1:0-21270 GCA_001789445.1 Candidatus Roizmanbacteria bacterium RIFCSPHIGHO2_02_FULL_40_13b
GAGAGAGGTGGCGTGCTCGAGGAGTCTAACCTTGAACAAGTCCCAATCGATAATGCCGACCCATCGACCGCTGATGGTCTTGATAGGATTGTGCTCGTACTCGACTTCAAGCCTTTCGGCTGGTCGAGGTCCAAATTCGGGACTTCTCTTCATGTGTGAAGCCTTTCTTGTGGCTGTTTCGGATATAGAAACTCGTTCCTTCTTCTGTCTCCCCCCGGCGACAGTGAAAGTTCGAGATACTGCCTCGTTTTGAGCTTGGTAGCTCGGTTTCGCGTCCTAGTTTGTTGTGAATGTGCGTCATCATACAAAACAGATGACTCGTGAGAATGAAATCGTTCTGGAGGATAGTATACTATAAGTTTTAAATTAGGGCAATTTTGGTTACAGTGTCATTCCCGCGGAGGCGGGAATCTATATTAAATAGATCCCCGACTACTCGGGGATGACAAACTTTCGTTGAGAATGACATCATGCTTTACCACTCCTTGACATACCATTCATACTATAGTATGATTCATACTATGAAAGATGAAATGGTGGTTACTAACTTGCGGCTTCCAAAGTCGGATTTAATCCAAATCCGCGTGCGTGCGGCGAAATTAGGAATAAGTGGAAATGAATATATTAAGAGAATCATTAAGAGTTCAACGAGTAAGCCAATAACAATAATTTTGCATGCAAAAAAAGATGATCCAATTTGGCACTTTCCGAAATCAGCCATGCGTTTGAAGAATAAAAAGCCTCGATACGAATTATCTGAAGATGACAAAATTATTTATGGTGTCTGAAATAGAAATCTTCATAGACACCAGTGGTTTTAAGGCACTACTGGACAAAAATGATGCTTTTTTTACACAGGTATGGGCACTATGGCCAAAACTTCAGAATTCCCCCTCCGCTCGACTGGTAACTTCAAATTATATCCTAGATGAATCATTTACACTTATTAGATTGCGGTGTGGGTTACAAGTAGCTATGGATCTTCAAGATATGATTTCAAAAAGTAGTATGTCTATTAGTATAGAACGAGTTACGACTGAAGACGAAAAAGATGCATGGGAGTGGTTTCAAAATGACTGGAGTAAATTGTCATTTACAGACTGTACAAGTTTTGCACTTATGAAACGATTAGAAATTACACGAGTGGTGACATTTGACGAACATTTTAAGCGGGCTGGATTTGTGCCTGAACATTAGAGATTTGCAAGTATGCCAATTTCGATTACCGTGAAGCCATCGCGTGCCACAGGAGTTAGAACGGGGGGTGTCAAAAGATCATTTTTTTTTGCAGAATTCACATAGAAAAAAATACGAGAAACATTTTGGGGCCTTGGGGAGATGGAAAGTGGGTGAATGGAATCGAGAGTTTTTTGATCAATATACCGCAAACTCACAAAATCTGTTTCTTTCTGGTCGGCCGCGTCGGCGGCTTCTCGAGTTAGTTCACCGGACTCGGCTTCCGAAAGATTTAATCGCCCAGCCGTATACACTAAAAATGCCTCAAGTTCCTTCTTTGAAACTATAAATCCAGGAGTTTGCGGAGTAATTTTACTAATAATGTTCGAATTCTCTTCAGAAGTAAAAATATACTTGATGGGGCTTTTTGTAACTATTTTCCCATTTACATTCACCGAACTGACCGTTCCTTTTGGATACACAAATAGGCTCACATTTGCCTCGGTGGTGGCACCTAAAATCTTCGTAGTTTGTATTTGGCGGCGTGTATTTGGACTTTCAGTTAAATAATTTGTGGTGTTGATAATATTTCGTCGTATGCTTTCAAGTGTGCGCGCCGTGGTTTCCCCAGAAAGGATAATAATGATAAATCCACTTATGATAATAAAAAAAAGGCATGCGGTCGCAATAAAAAAGGGATTTTTGGAAAGCCGATTTAAATTCTTTGGTACATCATCCATATACTGTATTATACGCCTCAAATGCCACAATTGCGCCGGAAACGATCACATTGAGCGATTTATTCACTCCAAACAGGGGAATTTCTGCGATATGGTCGGCGGCTTCAAGTGCTTCATGGGAAACCCCATGCGTTTCATTTCCAACAATGAGAGCTAACGGAAACGAATACTCGATCTTGGTGTAGGAAATAGAATCTTTAGCTTGTTCAATAGCAACTATCTGTATTTTTCTCGGTTTTCCTTTCATCCCCTCTTCTTCTCCGCCCCCCCCAATCACCCTATCTTCTCCTCTCAGCTCTTTGATTGTCTCTAAAGCACTCTCCCTATATTCCCATGGCACAACTTTATATGTTCCAATGGAAGCTTTTTTAATTCGATGATTAGGTGGAGTTTCTGATTGTCCACAGATGAAAATTTTTTCGAATGCAAGCGCGTCGGCAAGTCGGAAAAGACCGCCAATATTATACGTGTCCCAGACGTCGTCGATGATGAGGTAGAAAGGGAGACGAGGAGGGAGCTCCAGCGTTTGTGATTCATCAAATTTTCGAAGTTCGTCTGCGTTTAGTTTCATAGTGATTTGTCATCCTAACCCTTCTCATGTCATTCTGAGCGTAGCGAAGAATCTCGGTGTGAACATAGTCGCTTGATACCCATTTCTCGAACAAGTGGGGACCCCCGCTTTAAACTGGCACCCCAGTTGTTTTCAAAACGGGTATCTACGCTCCATTAGTTGTCATTCCCGCGAAGGCCGAAGGTCCCCTTCAGGGGGCGGGAATCTAGCTCTCGAACTATCTTTCTAACAAATATTCCTGTTCCTATTCCTATGAGTCCTCCCGTAAGCACGTCCCCCACATAATGAAATCCCAAATAAACTCGAGAAAAGGCGATCAGACAGGCTATTATATAAAAAAGTTTGGCTCTTTTGGGATCATAATGAGCGAGGATGTAGACGGCGGCGAAGGCGAATGTTGCGTGTCCGGAAGGGAAGGAGAAGTCGGATGGATATGTTGAGGAGAGGAGGAGGGGATGGGGAGATGGGGTGGGGCGGAGGCGGGTAAAAATGTTTTTGAGGATGAGGTTGGTGAGGATTGAGCTTAGGGTGACGGTGAGAAAGAAGTCAAGGAAGAAGCGGTGATGGCGGAGTTCTTCGAAGATGACGAGGAATGAAAAGATGCCGATCCAGAATAGAATAAAAATTCCACTTGCGGAGAAGAAGAAAAAAACGGTGTCGATGAGTGGAGTGTGAGGGAGAGTGTAGATGGCGTTGGTGAGGAAGTTGTCGAGAGTAATTAGTGATATCATAGTTAAATAATAATCATCTCACGACTGGTTTTTGTAAGTCGAATTACCTGCTTATTTTTACCCACAACAACCGTGTCTTCAAGCCGCATTCCCCATGCACCGAGTATATAAATTCCGGGCTCCACAGTAACCACATGCCCTTCTTCGATTGTATCATTGTTGCGGGGTGAAAAATGGGGGAGTTCGTGCACATCAATGCCAATTCCATGCCCAAGGGCATGCTCAAATGGGGGGAATCCGGCGGTTTTAAGACTGTTGCGACACTTCTCATCCGCTTCCTTATAAAACTTCATCTGCGAAAGGTCCACCACAGCGTCATCCTGAACTTGTTTCAGGATTTCATACGCTTTCCGAATACGCTGGCTGGGCGTACCGAAGGCAAACATGCGCGTGATATCAGACGCGTATCTATTATAAGAAATTCCACAGTCTATAAGCATAATCGACTCACTTTTTGCCACTTTTTCTCCATTCGTTTGCGTGTCATAGTGGGGGATAGCTGCATTCTCATCGATCGCCACAATTGGATCAAAGCTGGTCGGAGAGTTGTTGATGAACCATCGAGAAAGAATGCGTAATACTTCTTTTTCAGAAATCCCAACATGCAGATAGGGGAGAAGTTCGGAAAGACACAAATCGACGAGTTCACAGGCTTTTTTGATAGCTTTTATTTCTTCTGGATCCTTTTTTGTCCGCATGGACTCGATTAATCTGTCATTCTGGAGTCCCGCCGTAGGCGGGACGATAGAATCCCAATGCATCGGAACCTTTTTCTCTTTCAACCACTCAAACTCCGCCACACTCAAGTCATCATGTTCAAAATAGAACGATTTTATTTTTTCTGCTTTAGAGATTTCTAAAAGATATACGCTCAAGTTTTTTTCTCGAGAAATGATCTTCAGCACAATTTTCTGTCTTTTCAAGTCAGCTTTCAACCGTTCAGATACATATCTACTATCAGTGAAAAAATAGACGCTCTTTTGAGTAACGAGCATGTACGCACTCCGCTCACCCAGTGCTATCCCAAAGCCACAAAGGTAATAGATGTTTGAAGGAGTGGTCACGAGAAGCGCGGATACCTTCTTTTCTTGCAAAATGGACTGTAATGACTGAATACGCATACTGTATTATAAAGGATTTCCATTAGGGAGCGTAGATACCCATTTTTAGAACAACTGGGGTGCCAGTTTAAAGCGGGGGTCCCCACTTGTTCGAGAAATGGGTATCAAGCGACCTTTTGTGGATTCCCGCCCCCTGAAGGGAACCTTCGGCCTTCGCGGGAATGACAAATAATTAGAAATTGAAAATTGAATATGTATCTGTTACTATGTTGCCACATGGATATTAAATACATTGGACATAGCTGTTTTCAACTTAAATCGAAGCTGGGCTCGGTAGTTACGGACCCATTTGATGTTTCAACAGGTTTGAAACTTCCAGCGCTTGAGGCCGACATCGTCACCGTTTCTCATGGTCACGCTGACCACAACTTCACTTCCACAATCACTGGAGATCCGCTTATCATCGAATACCCCGGAGAATATGAACGAAATGGAGTGCGAGTCTATGGATATGAATCCTACCATGACGATGAAATGGGCGCCAAACGTGGCAAAAATACACTTTTTAAAATTGTCATAGAAGACATCAATATTCTGCATTGTGGAGATTTGGGGCACATGTTAACAGAAGAAACGCTTGAGGAAATTGATGTTATTGATATTTTACTTATTCCAGTTGGCGGATTTTATACCATCGGGGCTGATGAAGCTGTGAAGATTATCAGCAAAATTGAACCGTCAATCGTTATTCCCATGCACTACAAAACAGATCAACATAGTAACGAGATATTCAAAGATGTTGCCCCCGTTTCTCAATTCCTGGAAAAAATAGGCGCCCCGCAAACCGAACCTGAAAAGAAATTAACACTCAAGAAATCAGATCTAACAGATCAGATGAGAGTGATTGTGATGGAAACATGAAATTGTTAAATTGTTAAATTGTTAAATTGTGGCAACCACTCCCAAAACTCCTCCACATGACGAACAAGCTGAAAAAGCGGTGCTTGGCGGCGCGCTCATCGACCCTTCGGCAATCTCACTTGTTGCCGAGATAGTAATTCCAGGTCACTTTTATCTTCCTACCCATTCAATTATCTTTTCAGCCATGCTTACACTTTTTGACAAAAATCAACCAGTTGATGTAGTCACACTCGGCGCCGCACTCAAAAAGAGTGGGGAACTCGTGAAAATCGGGGGAGGGAAATATTTGGCCGATCTTATCGACACCGTGCCTACATCAGCCTATGTTGAACACTATGCTCGAATTGTGAAGGCGGCATACATAAAAAGAACGCTTGTTTCTATGGCTAGCCGACTTGTTGAACAAGCATTTGAAGAAAAAGGAGACGTAAAACATCTGCTCAATGAAGCTGAATCAAGCATTTTTTCCCTTTCCCAGTCATATTTACACCAAGACTTTATTCCGCTCAAAAGTATTTTGGCCGAAAGCTTTGAACGGCTTGAAAATGCGAGTAAAGGTGACGGGTTACGAGGCGTGGCTACCGGATTTAAAGATCTTGATACTCGACTTGCGGGCATGCAAGACTCAAATCTCCTCATCTTGGCGGCCCGGCCGGGAATTGGTAAAACCACCTTTGCGATGAATGTGGCGCTTCACGCGGCACTTCAAGAAAAAATACCCGTTGGCGTTTTTTCTCTTGAAATGAGCAAAGAAGAGCTTGTTGATCGGCTTCTCGTGGGACAAGCAGACATTGACGCGTGGCGACTCAAAACAGGTAAGCTTTCGCCAGACGATTACAGCCGTCTAACCCAAGCAATGGGGGACCTTGCCGCGGCTCCAATCTATATCGATGACACGCCCGGCGCCTCGATTCTAGAAATGCGCACAAAAGCACGAAAGCTCAAAGTTGAAAAAGGTCTCAAACTGCTCATTGTCGACTACCTTCAACTCATCGATCCGGGAAAACGGATTGAGAACCGTGTGCAGGAAGTTTCTTTTGTATCCCAAAATCTAAAAAATCTAGCCCGAGAACTCAAAATTCCGGTGCTTGCCCTTTCACAGCTATCCCGTGCAATCGAGCATCGGGGCGAAAAGAAGCCGCAACTTGCCGATCTTCGAGAATCGGGAAGTATTGAGCAGGATGCAGACGTGGTAATGTTTCTTTATTACGAAAAAGAATCAGAAGATTTACTTGACGACGCAAAAAAAATGATCAAACTCTACATCGCCAAGCATCGAAATGGGGCAACGGGCGAAATGGACCTCATGTTCCGAGGAGATAGGGTGAAGTTTTATAGTGTGGATCACAGTTGATACACAAACACTTCATGCTTCCCAGAAACCTTCTTGATGAGTTTCTTTTCCCACCCAGGAATCTCATAGAAGTAAGAAACCACATATGTTCCACTCTCCATCTTCTCCAAAAGCTTCTTAACTCGATCCATCACATACGGCCCGACGTAGATATAGACTATCGATGCATACGGAAGCTTGTCTTTAAACATATTTGCGCGCAGAATCTCGATAGCATCTTTATTTGGGTGAAACAGTCTTTTTATCTGTAAAATAAGTGCCAACCAGGGATTATTTTCAATTAAAATAAATTTAGTTGGCTTTTTAGACCTTCCTGACGATCCTTTTAACTCCGGGGGTTCAAAGCCTTGTTGTGAGGCTTCAAAGAGCACTTCTCCTGTTCCAGCACCTAAATCTACAATAAATACTGGTCGATTCGTTCGATTTTTCAACACAAGTTCATGAAGAATTGTCGCAATAATAGGCACATCTGCTTTATTGGTTGGGAAATAGGGGATGGGGGAGAGTGTGCGGGAGAGGAAGAAGGGAACCGTGATTGCGAAAATGATGAGTAAAAGTATAATAGGATACATATGCAAAATCACTGTGTTTCGTATTTGACTTCATCTGGAAAAAGCATGAGGAATGGATAGCCAACGTAATTTCTTGTTATTTTTCCACACCCAACCTTTTTAAGAAACGCAACCATTTCTCCGGTCACTTTTTCTGGATCTACGTTCTCATCATTGCCAATATATTCAACTTCAACAAAATCACCGAGCGTTTTCACCGAGTCAACGGCAATCTCATACTCTTTATATGTCCACGTTTTCCGTACTTTGTCAACTAAAGCAATGGATTTTAGGTTAAGTGCTGAAAAAATCTTTCTAGTTTGCTCAATGCTTTCAACGTTAGTTTCAACTTCGTCGCAAAATTCCATACTTTTTCCCTTTTTATCATAGTGCCAATTTTTGTATGTCATGGAGTATTTCCCGTCAGCATCTCGAAGTCGTAGCCACTCCGAAACTGGCCGTTTGGCCAGAAAATCTCTATGTGCTGGGGAAAAATACTCATCTACTTGTCGCTTTTCTCCCTTAAAAACTCCGTTTTTCTCTAAGAACGCCATGAGCGGCTTTGCATTCTCAACATTCACCTGAATTTCAATTTCTATATTTTTATGAGCCATATACTGGTTATTATACAAAAAAGGGGATTAATCGGAGGCGATGACTATTTTTCTAACCGTTTTGTATTTTGATGAGATTTTAAATAGTTCTTTCGGCTCGATACTTTTTTTCCTGATTTCTTCTCGAGTTCTTTTCTCGCATTTCCAGCAATTGTTCCACCTTCTTTTGCCGCCTGTTTATTTTTAACGAATCCTTTGGCGTTTTTTGTCTTCGTAATTCGAGTTGTAGAAGCTTCCCCGAGCATGGTAAAAATTAATTCTAGGTCATCCATATGATCACGCAGATTATGACGGGAAAGACCTTTAAACTTTTTATACTCAGACGGAGTCATGTTAAAGGTTGCCTTAGATATTTCTGCGGTGAGAATAGCATATTCACGATCTTGTCCAACCTCTCGTTTTTTCCACTCATCAGTTAATTCCTCACGGATCGCAATTCCCCTCATTCGTTTTTCAATCCAAGCAGTAGAATAGCCTTTCGCCTTATATAGTGCCCTTGATCGTTTAGTTGCTAATTCTGGATCTTCAATTTCTTGAACCCGTTCGTACCCAACTTTTGCTAGCCACCGTTTAAATGGCTCTGCTTTTGGAGAAGGAATAGTTTGAATAATACGAAACATTGTTTCGGTATTGGCACAGTCAGTTTCACGTAATTTCCCGTCAGGAGCTTTCAATTTCAACTGTCCGATTTTATCGGACAGTTCAGAGTATCCTTCACTAGTAAGCTTTGTCTTCAAATCATTCCAGTACTTTCTTGGTCTATCAGTTCCAGTTAATACTTCAACAATATCAATTACTGAAAACCACCATTCATCATGATGTAATATTCGTCTAATATATTTTCCTTGAAAAATAGCCAGGTGACGGTCTCCCATGGGCCTATTATACAAAAAAAAGATTATATAAAGCAGAAAGAAAGTTTTTTTGTGCCGGGGGAGGGACTCGAACCCTCACGACCGTGAAGTCACCAGTTTTTGAGACTGGCCTGTCTACCATTTCAGCACCCCGGCGGGGGAACTACCTACTACTTACGCCTACTAATTATATCACGTGTTATACTTAGCACATGGTGCCGATTTTGTTTACGTTTGGATTCCTGAAAATATACACATTTGGAATCTTTTTGGTTTTAGCCCTTTTTTGGGCGCTTTTCATCCTGTGGCGCATAATTAAACTTACTTCATATAAAGAAGAAGATGTGTTTGATATATTTTTTGTGTCGCTTACATTCGCACTTTTCTTCGGACGACTCCTATTTTTTATTGCAAATGCAGAAACCCTTAAATTTGATCTGCTCAAATTCATACTTATTAATGGATATCCGGGTATGTCTCTCATAGGATGTCTTTTGGGAGGATTTTTGGCATTCTACGTAGCGTGCCGTCGAAAAAAAATAGCGCCACTTGACCTTGTCGATTATTTCACACCTTCACTTTTTATTGCACTTGCTATTGGGAAAATCGGGAGCTTTCTGTCAGGTGTTGATAGTGGAACAAAAACGAAATTTTTTTTGGCGGTTCACTATAGTGGTTTAGATGGAACACGTCACATAGTAGCAATCTACGAAAGTATTCTTTTTTTCATCGGTGCATACATATGCTATCGATGTTTACTACAAATTAGACGTCAAGCATTTGCTTCCGGTACGGCCTTGTACCTGTTCGTTTTGATCTTTTCAGGCACGAGTATGTTACTTGACAAATTAAAATATAATCATTTATACTTGGCGGGATTTAGTATAAATTTTGCCACATCTGTTATACTTTTTGGGCTGGCAGGATGCTATTTTATTTATTATTTCCGAAGCGATATTATCACTAAATATAAACAGTATGAACAAACCTTTTTCAAAAGAAATAGTAGAGACACTTCACAAAAAACTGATAAATGAGGAGCGCGATATTTTAGCTCGAGTTAGGGAGCTGAAGGCAGATGATCCATTTTCAAATCCTGACCATGTGAATGATAATGCGGCAATAGACACCGATGTTCGGGAACAAACAGGGCATGATACGATTGAAGCACAAGTTATATCTCTTGAAAAACGTTTGTTTCAGATTCAAGCGGCGTTCAAAAAAATTGCAGAAAAAAAATATGGGACATGTGAGAATTGTTCAAAACAAATTCTCCTTGCTCGCCTCCAACTCGTGCCAGAAGCACGCTACTGCATCGACTGTGAGAAGAAGTTTGTGAAGTAATACTTAGTTTGTAGTGTTGCTTGATACCCATTTCTCGAACAAGTGGAGACCCCCGTTTTAAACTGGCACCCCAGTTGTTCTCAAAACGGGTATCTACGCTCCACTCTCAAACTCTTCGCCTTATGTCATTCCCGCGAAGGCGGGAATCTATATGTTAATATAAATACATGGGAGAAATTGCTCCAGATTTATTATTGCATATTATCATCTTTCTTCTTTTTCCCTTTGTGGGAGGATATGTTGCCTACAAATTAAAACTTCCGGCAATTGTGGGATATATTGTAGGGGGAATTATTCTTGGATCCTTTTTTTCAAATGGCCAGTCACAGCAATATTTGGCACAATTTTCGAGCATCGGAATTATTTTTCTTCTCTTTACCGTTGGCCTTGAGGTAAATCTAGAACGAATGGCGCGGTTTTCCAAATTTACTATTTATGGAGGATTTGCGCAAGTAATCTTTTCATCTATTTTCATATTCATTCTCACTTTTATATTTGGATTTGGTTTTATCCCCAGTATCCTTTTTGGAGTTTGTTTAGCCCTTTCTTCAACTGCGATCGTATCAAAAATTATTCAAGAAAAGGGGCAAGAAAGTTCACTTGCGGGAAATATTTCGCTAGGAATGCTCGTATTTCAAGATTTATGCGCAATTCCACTTCTTATCCTTGTTTCTGCACTGGGGAAGGGTGGAGGGCTTGTCGAGTTTATAAAAATACTATTCGTAAGTGGCGCACAAGCTAGTTTTATTTTAGCATCGATATTTTTTGTGGGGCGTCAGGCTGTACCATACATTTTTGCTCGCACGGCCCGAATTTCTCGTGAAACGCTCAACATATTCACGATTCTCTTTATTTTTGTAGTCGTTTATATTTTCTCAAGATTGGGATTATCGGGCCCAATTGCAGCATTTATCGCAGGAGTTCTCGTGGGTCAGACGCTACAGCACTACCATATTTTTTCCCAAATTAGACCGCTTCGAGACCTTTTTACCGTTCTCTTTTTTGTGTATCTTGGAACAACCGTCAATATTGGAGCCATTTTGAGCCAACTTCCACTTATCATTATCTTTGTTATTTTATTAACAGGTATTAAATTTTTAGTTGTATTTCTAATCTTTACGCGCTTTAAGTTTCACACACGCACCGCCTTTTCACTCGGTATGTTACTTGCACAAGTTGGAGAATTCGCGTTTATTTTGATTAGCCAAGCGGGGCAAAATGGACTTATTTCAGAGTCACAATATCATTTTGCGGTAACTTCAGTTTTGGGCACGATTATGCTTGCACCACTCCTTATTCAAAATAGAAATAAGTTGTACGTTGCTACAAAAGCGCTTATTAAAAAGCGGGTACCTGACCTTGATTCATATTTATCAACGCATTATGATCGGGAAATTGCAAATATAGATGTTCTTGAACTTAAGGATCATGTGGTACTGTGTGGATACGGAAGTGTGGGTAAATATATTGGTCGTGCACTTTCAATGGCAAAAATTCCGTTTATTGCGGTTGATTACAATTATTATACTGTTGAAACGGCACGTCGAAGCGATGTAAACATTGTATATGGAGACCCCACCGATATTGATATTCTCGATTATGTACAAGTTGATACAGCTTCATGTCTCATTTCAGCCGTTCCCCACAAACCCGCGCAAGAAATGATTATCCTAAATGCGGTTAAACTTAATCCTAAAATCGTTATTTTCTCGCGGGTAAACAATGAAGATGAACAGCAACGGATGAAAGATTTAGGTGCACAAGTGGTGATTCAACCTGAATTTGAAGCCTCTCTTGCTATTATTCGTAAAATATTCGTTTCATATAATGTGTCACGTGAAGATATTGCAGGAAAAATAAAGCGCCTCAAGATCGAACACGGGATGGAATAAACCAACATGAAAACAAATTATCTACGAATCATTATCGCTGTTATGGTACTGTACATCGTTTTTATAAGTTTTCGTACGATTTCAACATCGCTCTTTTTTTCCCATGGCGACCGCATCACGATTCTTTTTTATGGCACAAATAGTCAACTTCTTTCCCTTGATCTCAAAGATAATGTAAACTATATAATTGATTTTGATAATGAAATGGCGGCCCTCGTGCCAGGAGGATATGGTCGATATAAGTTTGGGGCTTTGGGAAGGCTTTCCGAAATTGAGAAAAATCCCAAAATCCTTTTGAACACGTT
Source organism: Candidatus Roizmanbacteria bacterium RIFCSPHIGHO2_02_FULL_40_13b (assembly GCA_001789445.1). Classification (GTDB taxonomy): domain Bacteria; phylum Patescibacteriota; class Microgenomatia; order UBA1406; family HO2-37-13b; genus 2-01-FULL-39-24. The sequence continues at coordinate 12,115 of MFZQ01000021.1, forward strand.
CTCAAGCGCAATTTCAGGCTACGTACCTTATTACGTTACTCCACAGAAAAATGCCGTATATGATGAAGAGTTTCAACACGCTCGCGCGGGTATTCCTAAAATCAATCTCCTAACCGTTTTTAACTCATCTCATCTTCGAACAAATGCCAGATTTACAGATCGACTATTCCTTTTTTTCACGCTTATTAACAAGCGTCGAAGTGATTTTATACCGCTTTCTGGATCTTTACACGACCCTTCCAAGTCCACACTGTATTCGGAGGAAAGTTTTCAAAAGAAATATAAGGGTTTTTTTTATGAGAAGCGGCTTCGTGTGGAAGGGAAGAACATTCGTATTGTGTACGGAACATATTCGGCAACAAAAACACTTTCTCGAATTATAGAAGGAATTGGAATTCGTGTTGTTGATGTATCGTATCTTGGTGACAAGATGATTCCTGCAGGATGTACTATACTAGACAGTAGCAAATCAAATTTGACGTCTGTAACGCTTTCAAAGCTGTTTGATTGTCAGATCAAGCATGGACAAATAAGCGGAGCGGATATCGAATTGATTTTGGGTCAAAAGTTGGAAAGGGATTGGGAATAATGGACATACTTTTTAGCATACTAATTATCCTTATCATTTCCTTTATTATGGCTTTTTTTTCAGTGAAAGACCTCGATTTTGCTTCGGATATCAAAAAACTTATAAAGCGGCGCCAAACACGGGGAGCAATTGTTTTTTTTGAAGATGGGGTACGCCATTTTGAACATCATTCGTCTTCATCTTCAAAATCTGATCGTTCAGCTCCATGAAACTCTTCATCATCTCGGTCAGCAAGCGCTTCAAGATCAATATCAGTTTCTGGAGCCATTTCTTCTTCATCGACATTTACTGTTCCATCTGTATCTTCTTGTCCTTCTCGTGCTTCGGGTGAATCCTCGTTCTCATTTGTGTCAGCATTCATCATTTTTAGATCATCTTGAATGTTTTTTGGAAATGTTGCAAATCCACGCACTTTCGCGCCTTTTTTTTCTTCCTTAATAAAAATATCGACGTAATTTTTTGAAGCGGCTTTTATATAAACCAAAAAACTACTATCTGCTTCCAAAAAAAAGATGAGTCGTTTTGAAATGTCATCGGGAAGTGCCCCAATATATTCATTATTTGTATCGCGTACTTCAACGCGTCGTTTCTTTATTTTGAACTCGACAAGTTCACCAATTTTGAGCTTGGCCAGAACATCAGCTTGTCCAATATTGACGAGTGTTACTTCTTTTGTTTTCCCCAACACATTCAAAAATAAATTAGGGTTAACCGAATGTACGGGGCCTTCTGAAGCTAAAAGAGATGTGTTATCCGTATCTTTTTCAAGAATTTTTATCTTATCCAAATTATTTCGGGCGATTTGATTCATTGGCTCAATCTTGAGTGCTTGGCGATACGCTTGTTTTGAGCTTATAAAATCTCCAGTTTGAAGGTATGCAAACCCAAGGCGCAAATAGGCATCAGAATCACCCGGAGTTTCTCGGATGATATCCTGATTGAGCTTTATTGCGAGTATGAAATCTCCAACTAATGCCGCATCATTGGCTTTTTCGTGTAATTTTGCAAGGGCGATGTCCATATGTGATGTTCAAGTATAGGTGAAAAAAAGCAAATGTCAATATATTTGATATAATGACCTCATGTCGGGGCATTCAAAATGGTCACAAATTAAACGCAAGAAGGGAATTACTGATCAAAAACGCGGACTTATCTTCTCTAAAATCTCCAAAATCATCACGCTTGCCGTCAAAGAGGGTGGGGGAATTGGAGACCCGGAAAAGAATGTGAAACTGCGACTTGCCATCTCTATGGCCAAGACGAGTAATATGCCCAAAGATACTATCGATCGGGCAATTGAGAAAGGAAAGGGAACGGGGGCGTCAAATTTAAAAGAAATTATCTATGAGGGGTTTGGTCCCAGTGGAGGGTCGCTTCTCATTGTTGCCACATCAGATAATTCAAATCGATCGCATGCGGAAATTAAACATGCACTCGAGAAGAGTGGAGGAAAGATGGGAAGCATACACTCGGTTGCACATAATTTCCAAAGATGTGGCCGCGTTATTCTTTCAGAAGCTTTAGTAACGGAGGACACGGTATTTGAATTTTGTGACAAAATAGGATTTTTAGATATGGAGGAAGTGGGTGATGAGTATCTGATCTATGTTCCATTTGAAAAATTAGGAGCGGTTCATGATGTATTGGGAGAAGTTCAAACCGAATCAATTGAGATTTTCTATCGACCACTTGTTACGGTTCCCACTAATGAAGTAGTTCATGCTAAAGTTGAAAATTTGCTTGATATTCTTGAGGACCTTGAAGATGTTGACAAAGTCTACACAAATTATGCTTAATAGAAAAGAAATATCAAAAAATCTGTTTAAATTTTTTATACGGATAGACAAACGTCGTCGCTTCCTCATTTCTATCATATCACTCACACTTCTAATTATTTTTTCAACATTTTTTAGCTTTGAAGAAGTGATTTTTTTCATAGTCCCAATTGCACTTTTTGTGTATTTTTTTACCTATTTTTCAATCCTTGAGGGAATTACGGGAGGGGAATGGCTCATGCTTTTTATTCCTCCACTCTATTTCTCAATCGTCTTCTACCTGTTCTACTTTTTTTTGCCGCAAAGGTGGCTTGCACGTGCGCCGTTTGCGATCATGTATGGAATATCAATTTATGCATTACTTCTTTCTCAAAATATTTTTAACGTTGGGGTAGAGAAGAGTTTGCAACTGTTTCGCGCGGCTTTTTCAGTTAACTACTTATTTCTTACTCTTATCATGCTTATCATTACAAATCTTATTTTTTCTCTTCATCTCTATTTTATTTTAAGTGGAATTCTCATTTTTGTGGCTGTTTTTCCACTTGCACTTCACTTTATCTGGTCGGTAGCGCCCAGCGAACACGTTGATCGTACGATCGTGAAACAAGCACTTGTTGTATCTACACTCCTTTCCCAAAGCGTGATTTTATTCTCACTTATGCCAATTAGTCCAAGCGTTCTTGCGCTTCTTGAAACAGCGCTTTTTTATAGCCTCTGTGGGCTTTTCCAGGCACACCTTATGCAACGTCTCTTTCGAGAACGAATTCGGGAATACATCTTCGTACTTGGGTTCGTGTTTGTGATTGTGATGCTGACGGTGAATTGGTAGATACTATTGTCATTCCCGCGGAGGCGGGAATCTCAGTAATATCTCGCTCGATACGTTATTTCTCCCATCAAAGGGGCCCTCAGTGTACGTGTAATCCCAGTGATGCTCGAAATAAGCGTATCATCGCGAGATAATTATTTGTCATTCTTGACCTTCGGGATAGAATCTAGAATTAATAAAAAATAAACCCAACCGAAAATTTACATGTGGATATGGAGTGGGGAGGGGAGAGGAAAAGCAACGGACGTGAATTTTCCGTACTATTTACTACAGGACTATATACTGTCCTGTAGTATTTCATAATTAATCAGTTAATTCAGGAAAAAATTAAAGTTTAATTTCACGTGCGCTCGTGCGTGGGTCCTGCTCCGAAGCTCGTCCCAGACGGGACAGCCCTCCGCTTCTGAGCACCCACTTCGCCATATGAGATGACAAGTATATCTTCGCTCAACAATTTAACAATTTAACAATTTAACAATTGCACTCTATGTGTATAACTGATAAACTCAGTCACGAAATAGGCGAATAAGAACGCCATAAGGCTCTAAATTAATAGCAGAATATAATGCTAGTTCGCGGGAATTTAGCCATGAAAATAATTAATTGGATTGATATAAGGCTCTAAACCGAACCCTTTCCAAGAGAGTGGAATACAACTGCTAAATCTCTGTAAATTAGGCACTAAAACGACAGTTTGGACTGATAATAAGCTCTAAATAAATACTTTTCCACGGGCCCATACTTTCTCTTCAAAAAGTATTTTCATTTTATGTAATTCCATTTTAATCAAAGATCTTTTTGATGAAGAGAGTAGTAAATGAATGACAATGTATGAGTTGGTACCCGCAACTCTCTGCTCATTTATGCATCATAGACGGCTGATTGTATTGGTGTGGGAATACAGCCTAGGGAAACAAGGACGTACAACGTCGTAAATTGTATGTTTTACGACGTCTCGCAGAGTGAGTTCGAGGGGACTGTTGTTAATTGATCAATTTAGTTTTGTACGAATTATTCATTAATTTCTCTCTTGCAATCTCTCCTCTTGTGCCCCATATTGCCCTTTTTCAGTAATTCGTCAAATATGCCAAAATTGCGCGTTTTGGGCTCTCGGCACAAAACGCTTTAGATTGAATTAACAGGCTAATTACACCTCTTCCCTGTCCTCTACTACCATCTGGGGATACCTAATTTAGGCATATTTATTTTTTTTCGATTGTATGTATAATGGAGGTGGTACTATGAAAATTCTCAATACTAGACGTGGAGAAGTCGCGCTTACATTTACACTTATTTCATTGTTTTTAATGACTGTAGGCACGTTTGCCGGTTTGAAGATTAATCAAACACAAGATATTCGATCAAAAGCCGCAGGCGCAGTGTGTGGAAAGATATGTAGTAACAATTCACAATGTGGCACCGATACCACCTCAAATTCACTCACCGTATGCGATTTCAGCCAAACTCCGCATTTATGTATCCCTGTACGAAGTCCTGGAAACCCTTCATGTACAGATGGATTGAAGAATTGTAATGAAAGTTGTAAAAAGGACGAGGATTGTAACGGGCAAGATAAAAATAATGTCTGGGCGCAGCCATTTTACTTAAAATGTGATCAACGAACCCGTACCTGTCAACAGCGATATACTAATGATGCGCGATTTTGTCCGGGATACATAAGTCCCACACCCAGAACAGGCTCTGGTGGCACTGGTGGAGGCACCGGCGGTGTCCCACTTCCGGGTCCCACCGATGGGGCATTTCGTTCCCAAGTCATGAGTTGTGGTGTTGGCTTCCGAGTAGTTCGCGACCCGGTAATTGAGAAAATTACGCTTACCAGCACTACCGGTAGCGGACAGTACAATATCGGTACAGCAGACTTAACAATTCCTTCAACTGCAACACGTACAAGCCCAATCGGCTATCGAATGTGGACGCTTGACCCGGGAGATCCATCAAATAATTTAACGATTGAATGGAATCCAGGCACAAATTATCCAGGAACGGGTGCGCCAAAAGGTTCACTCCACGTACAAGTAAAGAGTGGTAATTCGTCAAATCCAAACTCCAAAATTGATCCACAAATTGACTTTTACTACTTTAAAAATCTTCCTTCATGGCTCAAAAGTGGTGAACCAGTCATCATTTCATTCTCGTATTACGTAACTTCGGGCTTACAAAACAAGCCAACTCGTACTGATCACACGATCCAATCCAGATCAAACGCATGCCAAGGAACAATCACGATTACACCAACAAGAACTCCTACTCCTACAAAAATTCCATCTATTACGCCAACGAAAACCCCCACGCCAACTCGAACCCCAACACCAACTAAGCCTCCCCCACCCTCTGCAACACCAACAATTCGATCATGTGCAACTCAAATAGATTTTATTATTGATGCCTCAAAATCAGTGCAAGATGAATTAAAAAATTATCAACAACGTATTACAGCCGCAGTTCACAGCTATGGGTTTCCACAAGATAAAATAACATTCACAACACGATTTTTTGCCCGAGATGTTCATACGAAGTCTGCCCCATCAACTCCTACAGCCTTTAATTTCCCCGTTCAAACTGGCCTTAATTGGACAAATTTGAAAGCGGCGCTAGAAAGTATTACAGCCCCAACCTTCCTCATTACCGACGGCTTACCATCGGTTGTAGCATACGGAAACTCCGCAGATAGTACGTGTGTGTATGGACGAGGAGATTATATGTCAAATCCCGCAAATCGCAATCATACAGCCGATGGATGTAGTCCAAATGAAGCAACTGGAGGCCTCAACTCAAATATTCAGTCATGTGCGCGCATTTGTTCAACAAAAAAATACTCGGATGCGTATGCAGACTCACTTATAACTTCTAATAAAAATAAAACATACGGAATTTTTGTGAATACGGGCGCATATGCGTATAAGCCATTTTTGTCCTCCGTTTCAAAACAAGTTCTTGAGGTTTCAGACCTCCCTGGAAAGATTCATGAAATCTTTGATGATATTTGTAATCGTGGGGTACCAGCCGGTACCCCACCTTCTGACGGTGGAGCTGGGCCACTAAATTTCCAGTCCTCTTATTCAATTAGTAATACATCTACAACCAAAACTATTGAGACCGTGTACATAAAATCATGTGATTCTAGTGGAAACAACTGTCAAGAAACGGAAAGACCAGTTGCTATTGGGCCTCAATCAACGAGTAAGTTTACGCAAGCATTACCAGATAGCGCTTCTTCAGGCCTTGATCTACTCACCTGTGATATTGGATATAGCGATGGGACACGTCTCCCCTGCCCTGCAAAAAATATCGGACAAAATAGTGGTTTACAATTTAATTTGTCAGCAAATGGTAGTGGAGTTACTGGAAAAATTCAATCATTTTTGGAAGCTTCCGACTTGAATCATGATGGCATAGTCAACGGACTTGATTTTGCCCAGTGTGTGGGCCAGATTAACGGGAATGGAGTTAAATCGTGCGATATCATGTCTGACGACCAAGTGAACGCCCAGGACATCTCCGTTCTTCTTGATAATGTAGGGAAAACAACCAGCCAGTAATGGTTTCAAAACTCTGTCATTCTGGACCGAAGTCCCGCTTTGCGGGACGTAGGGATAGAATCCCATGAGATCCTATCACTTCGTCCTCCGGACTCGTTCCAGGATGACAAGGAAGTAGATACTGTTGTAGAAAACGATAGCTCCGTAAATGCTTGACACATCCATATTTTGAGTATGTATAATGAAATAGAATACACAAACTATGTTTCTTCCAAAACGTCATAATCGAGGCGAGGTTGCTCTTACATTTACGCTCCTTTCTTTAGCTTTAATGATTATTGGGACCGTTGTGGGTCTGGGCGTAAACAAAACACAGGATATTCGATCGAGCGCCGCAGGAGGAGCTGTGTGTGGAAAGCAGTGTACAAATAATTCTTCATGTGGTACGGATTCTACCTCTGGAACCAAAACGTCCTGCGACTTTAGCCAAAATCCTCATATATGTATTGCTACTCGAGGAATACCTAATAATCCTCCCTGCATAGCAGGCCTCAAAGATTGTAACGAAGCTTGTAAGAAAAATGAAGATTGTAATGGAGGTTTGCGTTGTGATACTCGGGTCCATACTTGTCAGAAGATCATCGGGCAATGCCCCCCAGTTGCAACTCCAACCGGATTTCACACACTTCCTATTCCTACTGAAGGCCCTGGTGGTGGAGGCGGAACGGGTGGAGGGACCGGAGGAGCAACTGCAACACCATCAGGCCCTGTATATCAAGGAAGTAAAGATCCAAAAAATCCAGTATTAGGAAACGCATTCAGATTAACAGGTAGCAGTCCGTGCTACATTGAGTGGCATTATGAGAAAGATCCTAACATTGAGGAACTATACTTAAAAGCTGGAACAAATACGCTTGATTTAACGACTGCTTCCCCACTCCCCGGCTCAGATTCTGCTCCGGTAAAAGGTGCAGGAGTTAATTTTAAAAGTGGAGGAATTGCAATCGGGTTTGATCCAAATGAAGATTATGTGAGAAGTCATCCAGGTCCAGAAGTGTGGTTGAAAATTGGCCAAGGTGGAGGGCAAGAAAAAGTATGGTATTTTGCACGGCCAACTCCTGATTGGCTCGGTAGAGAAACAACACTTGTATATGTAAAATATAAAGGGAAAATTTCAGGTGAAGAACGATGGTGGTTTCAAACCGCCAATGCGGCCGCATGTCGAACAGATGTTGTCCCATCAAATACACCAACTCCCACACTAGGTATGAGTAGCTGTTTTCGTGCCTGTACTTCAGATAGTCAATGTCCGATAATCTCTATTAACAATAGACCAACAAAACTTCTTTGCATAGCTTTAGCGGGTACTAGTCTATGTCGAAATAGTGATTATCCAACCTCTCCAAACTGTTTGCCTCCAAAAACAACACTAACCAATACGCCTACCCCCACAAAAACTCCGACTCCTACAAGGACGCCACCGCCTACTGCCACCCCTACTCCACCAGTTTGTAATAAATCTGTGTACTTTATGATTGATAATTCATCGACCCAGACTGGTAATCCTGCTTTGATTTCAGGCAAATTAAATGAGTATTTTCGCGGTAATAATTATGACCGAGTTTCATTCTCTTACGATACTTTTAATCGTACGGTAGAAGATGGTGAGCATGATCAAATTAATGGACTTACTTTTAAAAATATTCAAGATAAGCAATGGACGAATATTAATGCGGCATTTAATACAATTAGTTCCAATCAAGCCGATGAGAAGATATTTATTTCAGATGGAATTCCGACACTTTTGGATTCGGGTATTAGTGGTGTTCAATGTACTTACAGACATAATCCTGGGGCAAATAGTACGCAATGGACAGGATGTATAGATCCAAATGGTGGACCAGATCTAAATACAGGTCAATGTAAAAGTCGATACGATAAAATTGAAGAAACATGTACGCATGAGTACCCAATTGGATCGGCAAACGCAACTCAATCAGTTACTGTTGCTGGGAACGAGGGTGCAATTTCTGCTAATATGGTTCGTGCTGGAGGAAAACAATACCCTACATTTGATTCATTAGTCAATGGTCTTCCGAGTATTCTTAATGCTTTATGTAGTCGAACCACTCAAGGTATTCCTTCCCATCCAACTCGCTTTCAATCGTCATACAGCATAAATAACCAATCAAGCTCAAAGACAATTGATAAAGTTATTGTGAAAGCATGTAAGACGGGTGGAAAGAGCTGTCAAGAATACGCAAAATCGGCTGGAATTGCTCCGCGCCAAACATTTAAGTTTTCTCAAACATTACCAGAAACACTTCCTGCCGCAAATCGAGCCGTGCTTTCATGCGATGTTGGGTACGCCGACGGCTCACGTCTCCCCTGCCCCGCAAAGAATCTAGAATCAAATAACGGCTTGCAATTCGATCTCACCGTGACTGACAAAGGTAACGGGAA
>MFZQ01000021.1:21281-41617 GCA_001789445.1 Candidatus Roizmanbacteria bacterium RIFCSPHIGHO2_02_FULL_40_13b
TTTTCAAAAGCGTGCGATCAGAATAATGATGGAGTTGTCAATGGAATTGATTACGTTCGATGTGTGAATCAAATAGGTAGTACGGGCGGGAAAAAGTCATGTGACGTTATTTTGGATGATTTAGTAAATGCGCAAGATATCTCTGTGTGTCTAGATACTATTGGAAAACCGGTTAAATAATGAGCATCCTCGCCCTTGCCCCCATGGAAGACGTAACAGATGTTGTTTTTCGTCAGATTGTGGCCGAGTGTGCTCCTCCCGACCTCTTTTTCACCGAATTTACCAATGTCGATGGTATGCTTTCAAAAGGCGCAAAAGCCGTCATGCATCGCCTCAGAATGTTCTCTCCACCTCCACTCCTCTACTCCTCCGCCCCACCCCATCTCCCTATCCCCTCCTCCCCACCTCTTATCGCTCAACTGTGGGGTACCAATCCCGAAAACTTCGCCCAGGCCGCAAAAATAGTCGCCGATATGGGTTTTGACGGAATAGATGTGAATATGGGCTGTCCGATAAAGGCTATTGTCAAAAAAGGAGCGTGTTCTGCCCTTATTGGAAATTATGAGCAGGTCAAACTCATCATCGATGCAATTCATCGTGGAGCTCCAAACCTTCCAGTTAGTATCAAGACTCGGCTTGGAGTGAAGACAATTCAAACAGATGAATGGATTGGATTCTTACTAAAACAAGAACTTGATGCAGTTATTATCCATGCCCGCACGGTAACAGAGATGTCAGATGTTCCGGCCCACTGGGATGAAATTAGGAAAGCGGTACAGCTTCGAGACTCCCTTGGCTCCAAAACCGTCATCATCGGCAATGGAGATGTCATGAGTAAGGCTGAAGCGATCGAAAAATGCTCTCAATATAGATGTGATGGCGTAATGATTGGCCGAGGAATCTTTCATAATCTTTATCTTTTTGGTGGGGAAAAAGAATTCAAGACATTTTCAAAAGAAGACAAAATTGCCCATCTTATCCGCCATATTTCCCTATTTGATGAGACATGGGGTTCAACAAAAAACTTTGCAACCATGAAAAAATTCTATAAAATCTATATCAGTGATTTCGATGGTGCGTCTGATTTACGAGTAAAGCTTATGGAATTTACGAATGCAAAAGACACACTACACTTTCTATCCCTCATTCCTCGCAAACTGCCCTGATTCTTTGGATTTTTTAAAGTTGTAATCAAAAGATATGATTGCAAGGGTTAAATAAAAGATATTTAATAGTAACGCTGTGCTCATTTGGTGCATATCCATTGGTAATCCATTAAGAATACCTCGAGTTGCTTCAAAAACATATGTTGGGGGTAGCGTATAAGCAACGTTCTGCAGAAACGGTGGTAGCACGGAAACGGGGTAAAATGCGGCAGTGATGGGTTGGAAAAACGGTAAGATTCCCCATGCAAATGCCTGAATCCGGGTTCCGAATCTAAAAATGAGTCCTAGAATAACCAATCCAAGTGCAAAACCAAATAGCATTAGATTAAGTATCACAATTGCAAGATTCGCAATTCCAATATCAAGAATGTTGAAATTGAAGAAATAGAAACATACCACCGAGCTACCAAGAAATATAATGAACATTTTCAAAATTCCCGAAAATGCTTGTGCAAATATATATTCACGTACCGTAAGAGGCGTTACAAATAAATTACTTAAATTTCTTGACCAAATATTCCACAAACTACCCAATGCAACCGAATATTGAACAATCCAAATAACTTGCCACAGAAGCATCCCTAAAAGTACACCTCTTCCTATTGAGAAATTGTTAAATCCCGATAGATATATTGAAAGAAAACCAAATACAATAATTGACATAATAGGAAAAAACACGAGATCCATGATGATTTCTAGCGAACGGAACGATAGAAATGATTCTTGGAGCAAAATAGCTTTGATTCTCAAATATTTCATGTTTTTTTACGTCGGGCAATGTGTAAAAATACGTCCTCAAGCGAAGACTTTATTACGTCAATATCGGTAATCCAAATATCTGTTTTGCTAATTCCGAAGATGAGTTTTGGAATCAGTTTTTCTTCAGTGTCGATAAGTACTGAATGAGCACTCTCGAATTCATACGTAAATTCATGTTTGTCCAGATATTCTTCAACCACTTTCTTGGTATTATCAAACGTGAGTCGTACTTGGGCAGTCGGAATCATCTTGGTGAGCCCGAGCGGTGTATCTTGGGCTACGATTCGTCCATGATCAAGAATGATTACTTCATCACAAATTCGAGTTATTTCATCCATATTGTGACTTGTGTAAAGAATTGAGAGCTCTCGGCTTTTTTTAAGGTCCTCGATCATAGAGAGTGTTTTATCAGCAATATCGGGGTCAAGTGAGGCGGTTGGCTCATCCATGAGTAAAATCTCTGGATCATTTATAAGCGCTTTCGCGAAATTAACTCGAGTTTTTTGACCAGTTGAAAGATCTAGATATTTGATATGCGCGATCGATGTTATTTCAAAATGGTCCAAAAGCTCGTATATCTTTTTCTTTGGGTTCTTTAGACCATATAAATGTGCAAAAACGACTAAGTTCTCATAGACAGTAATGCGTCCTAATAAATCGTTGAATGCAGAGCTAAAATTTATTCGTTGTAAACAATCGCTTCTGTTTTTTATGAAATCTTTCCCAAAATAGGAGATTTTTCCGCTTGTTGCACTTGTAATTCCCAGAAGAATTTGGATTGTGGTGGTCTTCCCTGCCCCATTGGGTCCCAAAAAACCCACAATTTTTCCTTTCGGAAGTGAAAAAGAAAGATTGTCTACAGCTCTAAATGAGCCATAATCCTTCACTAAATTGTGTACTTCAAGTACTGTTTCGACCATTGGATAAGTATACCTAATTGTGCTGAGAAGATCACACAGTTTTGTCTGGATGGTGCTCTCTCCATTTTCTCTTTCTTTCTTTTTCAGAATAATCTGTGTCAGTCCAGGGAACCATGTTTTGCTCACCTTGCACAAGCGCTTCTTTCATAATGGTTGCAATCAGCCCTATTCTTTCCTGTAGTTCTTTTGAAATACCTTCAGGATCAGTGCCAAACATTTGTATAAGCCGTGCGTATGATTCTGTAAATTGTGTACGAGCCATCTCGAAAAAATCATCACCGACTAAACTTTTATACATCGGTAAAGCTGTCTCATCAATGCCCTCTAATCCAAAGAATACAAGCCGAGCCTTAGCCGCTGCAGGCCTATACGGCGCAACTTTAATAGCATCAAGTATTAAAAAGCGACGCATGATTGACTCAATATTTGCTTGTGCACGCGCGACATCTACCCGTTCTCCATTTGCATGCACTGCCCTTCTGACTTGCTCAAGCGCTTCTCGCTCTGCTTTCCTCTCTTTTTTGAGCATATTTAAGCGAGCAAGAAAAGCTTTTCTAAATGCATATAGCATTTTACCCTCAAATTTTCCCCTACCTTTGGAGCTTCCCAAGAATGTTTTTGATCGTAACGCGTTCACTCTTCCTAATGAGTCTAAAGTAGTTGCGCGACGGACTTGATCTGCGTTTTGATGAAAATCGTCAAGTTTTGCACGTTCTATACCAGTAGCCTGCAACCGTTCTTCTGCCATACGTGCTTGTTCGTCTAGATTTTCATTGGTAAAAGAACCTGATTCTAGGCGTTGTTCTATTTGATATGGTATTGCCTGCCTGTTCCACATTCGTTGCATTGTTTGCCCTTTTTTTGGATTGAGATCATCAATGATATGCTGAATTCTACGCATTGTGCGTTCAATGCTTGGATACGGTTCATACTGAACTGTTTTGCGTCTTTTTGGTGTCACCAGTGGGTCTTCAATGACAATATCGTCTGATGATGTAATTGGATCATCTTTTTCTCTTCTCCTTTTAAATCGCATTGCTAGCTCTCCAGAATAGGGATCAAAAAGAATTGTGTCTGTTTGGTCAGAAAGTGGCACATACCCTTCAAATGGAAAATACGTATCGGGATTTCGAACTACTTCTGTAGTTGCAATTGCATCTTCCCTATCGAGTCTACGAGCCACTTGACGCATGAGACGCTCATCTACGCGCACGCCAGTATTTGGATTAGGTCTATCTCTATTCGCTTCAAGCATGTACTAAGTATACAATATATCCTATAGCTTTTCTATGGTATAATTAAAAGATATGAGTAGTGAATGTTTAATTGGTTGTCAGGCGGAGCCACAAATGAGCATACTTCGTAGGGACTACGAAGCGAAACGCGTAAATGACGAGCGCTTTGCAAATACTACTGACCCTGAGGAAGCCACAAAGGCTGCGCACGTGGCAGCAGACTTGGATCATGACATAGAGGATCAACTACAAACTCTTTATACTACCCATCTTTGCCCAACCTGTCCGTATCATGACGGAAACAAGGTTCTTGTGGATACTGTAGGAGAAGAAGGATAGTCGAGTGTATTTTTTATCGATCTAGTTTAGAGATGCTAATATTCGTGATTTTTTCGTGTTCATTCAATTGTGCGTTGATGAAAAGCAGTTGATCTCCTTCCACAATATCTTTGAAACAGTAGTTAAGATCGTCCACGAGCTCGTAGCCCTGATCTAAAACTTTGTCTTTATGTAGCCATAACAGCTCTCCATCATCAGTTTTATTTCCAATCGGAATTTCTTTTGAGGAAACTTTTATCTTGAAAAAACACATCACCCAGTCTTCGCTATACCCTCCTTCAAGCTTTACGACCGCTGCAAGCGTACAATCTTCTGGTTTTACCGTATATCCTGTTTCCTCTTCAGTTTCTCGAATTGCAGATTCCAAATAGTTTTCGCCCGCGTCCAGCCGTCCACCGACTCCTGAAAGTCTCCCCGCATCAACTCGCTTATTCGCAGCTCTTTTTTGAAATAAATATTCATCACCACAGTATAGGAAATTTGTCACTGACGTCTGAACTTTTCGAATGTATTTATCTTCTGACATACGAAGATTATACTTTATTAATATCCTCCAGAAGCTTGTCGAAGCGCGTCCAGCCGCTTTCTACTGAGCCTAATTTACGACAATTGGTATCGTATATTGATCTACTGGTGCGAATTGGTCGGTTAGGATTGGTACATCTTCCCCTACTTCTTTTGTTCCCATTGAATGTAAAAATCCCGAAAGCTCTGCATCATTTGTACTTCTATCAATGAGAGGCTTTTTAGATGCAATAAACATAGTATTTTGCACCGTAAATTTTTGTTTTGGATAATTTACTGGAATAACATATGTATATGGAAAGATTGATTGGTAGGTCCTAATTTCTGCGTGCAAAAATCTACTCGTATCTCCTTCTAGCGACGAAATAATATTTGCCATCACTACACCATTTTCAGAAAGCATTTCATGAAGCATTTGTACAGTTTCCACCGTAGTTAAATGAAACGGAACAGCGTAACTTTTATACGCGTCTAATAAGATTGCATCATATGTACTATCTCTGTCTTTAGAAACTCTATTAATAAAAGTTCTTCCGTCTTCGTGGTAAATTGTTAATCGAGGATCCCTTTTTAAATTAAAATACTTTTCAGAAAGTTCCGTTAATCGTGGATCTATCTCCACCACATCTACGTGTGTAGATGCATATCGCCTTAGAAAATCTTTTGGAACTGAATACCCTCCCCCACCGATGATCAGAACCCTTTTTAGATTTGGTTCAAAAACTTCAGCTAGTCTATACGCTTTCGTGTAGTCAAAAACAAGCGCGTTTGAATTCACATACATTGCTGAATCCATTTTATTGTCAAGGTTAAGGTATCTTGTAGGCTCATTGTTAGTTTGGTCGAATGTATTGAGTATACGAATTGAATTATAATGACTGTTAAATAATAAAACATTTTTACTTACCAGTATTTTGGAACTAAGAACGGCGAGCGTTGTAAAAAGTATAAATATGAGTAGCCTTTTACGGCGAAACTTCCCAAAACGTAGAAAAATAGACAGTATAAATAAGAGGACGCTCATGCCCAAAAGTATCTGATCAATTGAAAAAGTAGCAATTAAATAAAACCCAGCAAAAAACGTTCCAAAAATACTTCCCAGTGTGGATATGGCATACAAATTTCCGGAAACTTGCCCAGAATTTTTTATTGAAAGAAGTCGTAATTTAAGCGCAATAGGAGTAACCATGCCCAGGGAAATGGTTGGTAGGCTAAATAGAACGATAGTTGCAATAATTGAGTTTAGGATGAGACTCTTGAAACTGTTTTGAAGGATTATGAATAATGGAGTTCTACAAATGGGAATTGCGGCTATAAGAATTGAGGCAGTGAATACTACGAGCGATAAAAGCTCTTCATTTGGTTTTTTATCTATAATTTTTCCGCCAAGGTAGTATCCGAGGCTTAAACTTCCCAAAATGATGCCAATAAGGCTCGTCCACACAATGATCGACACTCCCACAAATGGTGCTAATATGCGCGAACCCAAGATTTCCAAGATCATTACAAGGGCGCCTGTTATAAAAACCACAAGCTCGAGTTTATAGTTTGACATGATTGGCGGAGAGGGCGAGATTTGAACTCGCGGTCCGATTGCTCAGACACAGTCTTTCCAGGACTGCGCACTAGACCACTATGCGACCTCTCCATTCTTTTATATTGTATCATAGATTATGCCTGGATTTGGAGCCTTAGGGTGCTGGTTCTGCAACTGGAGTAGCTGGGGTAAATTTATGTCCGAATTTTAAATTGTTTCGTACTGCGGCAAGTGGAGAAAGATTATTACATCTGGGATCGTCTGTTTCAAGTAAATCGGCAAGTTTTGGGTCATCAAATACTTCGGAATCCATTCGAGTCATAACTTCATCTTGAGTAAGTTTTCCTGCTTGAAGTTCCTCATATAGGTCTTCTGCAATTCGAAGACGATCAAGAATATCAGGCCTATCTGCATAGATTTGTTCTACATCAACCTTCGGAGTTCCCCTACCCCTTTCGGTCATGAAGACAGTATACATGAAAAACAAGTGATTGTGCGATCGAATTTGAGAATTATGATATACAATAGTATCTATGGAACTAGGTGATGGTGGGACACAACTTGATGTTGAGCAATTAAAAGCTCTAAATACTACTTTACCAATCGATGAGTTTGCCAGACTTTATCCCTATGTATGGAGATATACGCATTTTCCAAGAAATACTGATATGCATATCCAACAGAGTCCAACAAGCGGTGAACATAGCCGATTTGGTGTATTTACCCATGCACTAACTGAAGCTGAATATAAGGAATTATATAAGCGCTTACATGGAAAAAAAAGCTCATACGATACTATTCTTATTAAAACTGATGACCTCCTTTCAAATTGTGGAATACCCGATTGGCTTATTGACAGGGGTATCCTTGTTTTTCCTAGTGAATTTTATACTCAGAAAGCATCCGAACTGTCGAATGGTTCAACTCACGTAACTATTTCCCAGGGTGTAGAGATTGATAGCAGATTACAACATGAATTCTTAGGACTAGATATTGCTCGTGGAGGTGGGAGTGATCCAGATACGAAAAAATTACCTATCTTTACCATTCCATTCCCTTTACGTATTCCTCAAACGTTACTATTACCTACCTAATTTATTTACTTTGTAAAAAGTCGTGCCAATCTTCAAGGATTTCGACAAATAAACCAATTTCTTGTGCCGCTGATTCGCGAGAATCAGAACCATGAACGAGGTTATGCTCCAAAGAAGGCGCATGAGTACCACGAATGCTTTCAAAGTCTGCTTGTTTCGGGTCAGTGGCACCCATGATATGACGCCAGCGCTCTACGGCTCGACCTGACTCATCATAGAGAAGTAAGAATGTCACAGGACCTGATGAAATATAGTCGATTAAATCCTCAAAAAATTTTTTACCTTGATGCTCGACATATAGTTTTTGTGCCTGTTCTGGTGAAAGTGGGACAGCAAATTGGACCAAGATCCCTTCTGGGATCCATGCAGGTTCAATAAAACGCTCCACGATATAACGGGCACTATGATGGTCGCTGTGAATGTTTTTTGGGAAGTTTACACCTTCATTAACTGCGGGTTTGATTATCCCAAGGGTCATTCTTCCCTGCTCAATAGCCTCTTGTGTATCTGGTCTTTTTAAGAAGTCACGAATAATGTCTATTTCTACCAACTCGAGCTCTTGCACTGTCATTTCCTCAAGATCTTCTCTCCTAAATTCAGGACTTCTAGAAAGGGCCTCTCGGCCAGCTTCTTCATCTGTCAGCCAATGCCGATAGGCATAGTATGTGTGGCCGTGCTCATTGATGCGGCTTCTTCGGAAGATTTCGGTTGATTGGGGTGGAATTTCTGGTGACATTTTTATTGTTGGATGCGGCAAATTTCTTAAATGAAGCTTGAAGTCTCAAAATATTGGTAATCAGAGCCTTCTTTCTTTCTTCATCATCTGCCATGTACCTATTATACTATAGGGTTTAAAAATGTCAAGGAGGTCTTTTGTGAATTAGGTATAAAAAACTATTGCTATCGAGTGTCACGTCGTTTAATATGAATATATGCTACTCAAAGAAGGAATTGATCGATTTTTGGAATACTGTGATCTTGATCGGAATTTGTCGCAGAAAACGGTGAAGATGTACGCTTATTACCTGAAGTTTTTTGAGGAATGGACAAAAAAAGAAGGTGGAAAGTGGAAGATGGAAGGTGGGCTGGAAGGTGGAGGCCTGCCTGCCGGCAGGCAGGGATTGAGTGTGGAGAAAGTGGATGAGGAGATGGTGCGGCAGTTTCGACTCTATCTTTCGCGAGAATACTTTAATCCCTATAAAGGCGAATTAAAACGGCAAACGCAGAATTATTTCTTAGTTGCGCTACGCTCTTTTTTCCGATTCCTTGCACGAAAAGATATAAAAGCCTTATCACCAGAAAAGATTGATCTGGGAAAGATGGGCGAACGGCAAGTTAAGGTTCTCAATAACGATCAAGTCACTTCCCTCCTCTCATCTCCCGATACTCGAACGGTGATGGGACTTCGAGATCGTGCAATTCTTGAAGTATTGTTTTCAACTGGACTTCGTGTCTCCGAGCTCGTAGCCTTAAATCGTGATAAAGTTAACCTGAATTCAGGTGAATTTGGCATTATCGGAAAAGGAGGCCACGCACGTGTTGTATTTCTGTCTGACAATGCAAAAGAGTGGCTTTCAAGCTACATGCAGGCGCGAGACGACGCCTACAAACCATTATTTATCCGCTATTCAGGGCCAAAAGCTGAAGATGAGCTTACGGATGAAAAATCTCGACTTACAGCCCGTTCTGTGGAGCGGCTTGTGGATAAATATCGGCTGAAAGTAGGAATTACCTTCTCAATCGGCCCCCACATCCTTCGCCACTCATTTGCTACCGACCTTCTTCAACACGGAGCCGATATTCGCTCGGTGCAAGATATGCTTGGACATAAAAATATCTCTACCACACAGATTTATACACATACGACGAATTTGCAGTTGAAGGAGATACATAAGAAATTTCATTCAGGGAATAAGTGAGCTGGAAAGTATGAGCGAAATCCTGTCATCCCCGACCCCGATCGGGGATCTATTTCAATAGATTCCCGCCTTCGCGGGAATGACAACATAGTGAAGGATCTAGGTGTGAACCATGATATAATAAGGAGATGCGCCAGGCACTTATTAGGTACAAGTTTGAACTACTTCTAGGGCTTTTTATTGCTCTATTTATAGGTTGGTTCTCTTTCTTCACTATCTTTCGATATCAAAGTCTGCATGCCAGTTATTATGATCTGGGAATCATGGATCAGACGGTGTACAACACCTCTCGAGGCAGGATACTTGAGTTGACGAGTCCCACCTCTTTTGAAACGATCAAGCGAATGGCGATTCATAATGACATCCTACTTGCCGCACTTGCCCCTTTTTACTGGCTTCATAAAGGTCCTGAAACGCTACTAATAGTACAGACAGTCACCATCGCTTTGGGTGCGGTATTTCTTTATCTTCTTACTCGATCCATCCTCCACTCTCCATCTTCTGCTCTAATCTTCTCCTTTTCATATCTGATGTATCCCCCACTTCAATGGGCAACGACGTATGATTTTCACGCGGTAAGCTTAGTTTCCACTTTTTTTCTAGCCTTTTTATACTTTCTACGTAGAAGAAACTATCTAGTAAGTCTTATCATCTTCCTACTTTGCCTTGCGGCCAAAGAACAAGTCGCACTTGTGACAGTATTTTTAGGCATATTTATGGTTGTACGGCCGAACTATTTTCTAGAAAAAGCGGAAGCTATTCAATCAATAAAAAAGATCGGAGTTACTGTTGTGACAGTAAGTATTGCTTGGTTTGTCGCCTCGATTTGGTACATTATTCCCCTATTTCGCCAGGCTGATCACTTTGCACTTGCCCGATATTCTCAATTTGGAGATAGTCCTCAAAGTGTGATAATAGGCATCATTAAGAATCCTCTAAAACTCATTACGTTATTATGGAATTCTTCAACGATTGACTACCTGTCTGCACTTTTTGGTCCATTTTTATTTATCTCACTTTTTTCTCCACTCATTCTAATTGTACTTCCCGAGTTTGCAGTTAACCTTTTAAGTAACAATCCAAACATGCGTGATATCATTTTTCACTACACAGCAGTGATTACTCCTTTTGTATTTTTTTCAGCAATTTTTGGCTATTTATACATAACAAAAAAGGCTATGATAAAAGCCAAATACCTCAATATAGTTCTAATTATAGTAACACTCACTTTTAGTTACTTTTTGAGTCCACTTCCCTACTCTCGCCATTTTGATAAAAGAATTTTCTCAAATGTAGTTCCCGAGATCTCTGCAATTAATGAATGGCAGGAAAAATTACGTGATGAAAATATCAGCGTTTCTGCAAGTGACCGGGTGGCAACGAAATTTGCAGAGAGGAAAACAATTATTCGATTCTCATCTAACTACAAAAAAGCTGAATATGTGATATTATTAAAGAAAGATGTTTTGTCTGATTGGTACGACCAAAACGCATCGAAAATCGCATATTATCAGTTACTAAACGATAAAAACTTCACATTATTATTTAATGAAGGAGACTTCTATGTATATCGAAGAAGATGAAAAACAGAATGAGTTAATTTCGATTATTATTCCGTTTCATAATGAGGAGGAAAATCTAGAGCTTCTTAATCAGGGAATAGATAAACACTTAGAAGATGAATACCATTTTGAGACGATTTATGTTGATGATGGATCGACAGATGATTCTGTAAAGGTAGTTGAGAAGCTACAAAGTGAAAGTGCGCTCCATTACATCCATCTTATTTCCCACCGAAGAAAAATGGGAAAAGGAGCGGCTTTAAAAACAGGGATTGCGAAGGCAAAAGGATCCATTATCGTTTTCATGGACGCTGATTTGCAAGATAATCCGGCTGACCTACCCAAATTTCTGAACAAACTTAATGAAGGGTATGACCTCGTTAATGGATGGCGTGCAACCAGACATGATGGACTTATCAAAAAAATTCCCTCAAAAATTGGCAATGCGCTTATTTTACGAACCGTTCTGCAATCTAAATTTCATGATATTAATTGTGGGTACAAAGTAATGCGAGCTCGTGTACTTGAAGAAATAAATCTGTACGGTGATAATTTTCGCTTTTTACCCGTTGTTGCTGAAAAAAAGGGCTTTAAAACAACAGAGATCGTTGTTGATCATGCGAGTCGCCTGCACGGTTCGTCAAAGTTTGGTTTTTTTAGGAGATTCACTGTTTTTGCAGACATATTCACCGCATACTTTATCTATCGATTTTCTGAAAAGCCGCTCCATTTTTTTGGATTTGTAGGAGGGATTCTTTTTGCGATTGGGGCTACCATATCAACCTATTTAGCACTCGATCGAATCTTATTCGGACATTTATTATATCGACGACCGGCACTCATTTATGGCTTAGTATTTGTGATCGTTGGTATTCAAATTATAATGACTGGAATTGTGGCCGAGCTACTAGTTTACCTGGATAATAAAAAGAGATCATGAAGAAACTCAATCTTCATATTGGTGCGCTGATTGCGGCGAACATTATCTGGGGTGCGGCGGTGCCTATTTTCAAGTACTCACTCGGAAACATCCCTCCATTTACACTACTTTTTATTAGATTTTTCGGAGCAGCACTGATTTTCATTCCACTGGCCTGGCGATCATGGCGAAAACTTACACTCGAAGAATATGGCTCGGTTTTTTTGGCTGGATTTTTCGGATTTTCACTCGCAATTTCCTTCTTATTCTTAGGTCTTGAGCGTGCTCCAAGCATTAACTTCCCTATTATTGCTTCAGCCGGGCCGGTTGTGCTCTATTGTGTAGCAGTATATTTTCTAAAAGAGACGCCTCATAAGAAAATTCTTGCAGGCTCGATCTTATCACTTCTTGGAGTTCTTGTTATTGTGCTCACTCCTGTCTCGGGGGAACTTCAGGGAAATATTTTCTTCATGATTGCAGTTATTTCACAGGCGATTAGTGTACTTTTGAGTAAGCGGATTCTCAATCGAGTGAATGTATTTCAAGTCACATTTTTAATGTTTGCATTTGCAAGTTTTACATACCTTCCATTTATGATTCGTGAACAGGCGAACTGGTCCTTTGCGCAGCTAGATGGCACAGGGCTCTTTGGCATCATATATGGATTATTTTTTTCTTCAGCGCTTGCATATGGGCTCTATAACTGGGGAATTAACAAAATCGATGCCCAAGAAATCGGAATTTTTACCTATCTGGATCCGGTGACAACCGGAATTGTAGCATTCCTTTTGCTTGGCGAGACAGCTTCAATTCATTATTTCTTCGGGGCGCTCCTCGTATTTGCAGGAATATTTGTTGCAGAAAATAGACTTCACTGGCACCCGATACATAGATTAAAAGTAGATAGTAGTCAGTAGAAAGTAGATAGGGAGAAAATATTTTTGTCATTCCGCGGACAATTTGTCATTCCGCGGACAATTTGTCATTCCCGCGAAGGCGGGAATCCATATGCACAAAAACTATTATACTTATATTCTAGCTAGTAAGAAGGATGGAGTCTTGTACATAGGTATTACGGACAATCTAGAAAAAAGAACGTGGCAGCATAAACAAAGCTTGGTTGAAGGATTCACTAAAAAATATGGAGTACACTATCTTGTTTACTTTGAAATATTTGATAAACCAGAAGATGCAATTTACAGAGAAAAGAGACTTAAGAAATGGAACCGAGCCTGGAAAATTAGGCTCATAGAGGAGAAAAATCCTGATTGGGATGATATAAGTGAGAAATTTAAATAGATTCCCGCCTCCGCGGGAATGACAAGAGGAGGATAGGGAATGACAGGTGGGGATGTGGGAATGACAAGTATGATATTAGTAGAAATGGCACTATAATAGCATTGAAAAAGGACAAATCTAGTGGTATATAATAAGATTATGAGAATAAGAACTTTACTTCTTGCGTTCTTTGCTGTATATCTACTTGCATTCTCTACCCCACCGAATTCGTACGCCAAAATTATCTCTTCACAAAATTCAACAGTTTCCTCTTCGGAAACGATTAACGATGACCTTTTTATTTCAGGCCAAACGGTGGTTGTAGACGGACTTATTCATGGGGATGTATATGCCGCAGGAGGAACGATTACAGTTTCAGGCTCTGTTGATGGAGATGTTCTGGCAACGGGCGGAACAGTCATTATAACCGGAAATATTGGTGGAAACGTACGTGTTGTTGGTGGAAAGATTGTTATTAAAGACGGACAAATTGCAAAAAATGTCTCAACTATTGGAGGAGATGTTGTGCTTTCCCCATCATCGCATATTTTAGGCAGTACGCAATTTATAGCGGGTAGTTATGAAAATGATGGAACAGTGGAAAAAAATGTGGTTGGAGTTTCGGGACTAGCAATCTTAAATGGAGTAACAAATGGAAATGTTGAAGTAGGAATCTCTACACTATCGCTTGGAGAAAAGGTAAAAATAAAGGGCAATTTGGTCTATAGCTCCCCAGATCGGATTGTAGTTCCCAAAAATACTGTCGGAGGTGATGTGAATTATGTTCTTCCCGCTCTCCCCCGTCAGGATGCCAAAACCGATGGATTTCTTGCAAGTATTTCTGGAGGATTTAAAATCTGGTCCTATTTATCGGCGCTTCTTGTGGGAATTGTCTTTCTCTATTTCTTCTCGCCCATTACAACAAAAATAAGTATGCAAATAAAGAGTAATGTTAGTAAAACATTGATATGGGGCGTTGCGGTAAGCTTATTGACGATTCCATTTGTTGTGCTTCTCGCATTTACCATCGTGGGAATTCCCCTTGCCGCAATACTTCTTTTGGCATTCCTCCTAGCTACATATCTTGCAAAAATATTTGTGGCGATTGCGTTGGGAGAATATATAAACAAGCGATTTGATTTAAAGAGTGAAAATCCATACTTAAATTTTGGAGTTGGACTCATACTTATTGATATCGCGATGCTTATTCCAATCATCAGTTTTTTTACCGGAATCATCGTCCTCTGCGCCGGCCTGGGCGGGGTTATTCTGGTAAAGAAAGAGTATATTGTGGAAGGAAGGAAGAAATAAAAAGGAGTTATTTAAGCAGCAACTTCTTGACTAACATCAGACAGTTTATCGTACTCTACAGTAGAAATATCACCTAAAACCAAACTAATAATTGAGTCGGCACGATTAATATCTTCTGTACTATAATGGAAGTTGTCAATATCACCAGTGCGCGTTGTTATATCGACTCGTCTAGCTTTTAATCTTTCTTCATCTACTCTATATTGATTAAGACGTCTATGTACTTCTGGATCAAAATTATCAACTGTATCTTCCCATAACTCTAGGTATGCGTCAACAGCTGCACGCCATCGAGTTCGTGCTTTTATGTCGCGTTTATCAGCTCCGGAAACAACTATGGATGGGTCTAATTCCCCCTGTTTATTTCGTGCAAATGGTTCAACTCTATCACGCAATTTGCGTAATTCACCCTCAAAACGTTCATGTGGCGGCAATTTTTGAATCTCTGAATCATTATCTGGCATACAACAAGTATACAAATTTATTATAAAAGAAATTATGGTGCAAAAAGAGCGGGTGAAGGGAATCGAACCCTCGCTATCAGTTTGGAAAACTGATGTTCTACCATTGAACTACACCCGCAAAATTCTAGGCTCCATTTTATCAAATTTATATGCTTTAATGCGAGTTATTTAGATTCAAGACGGCGAATGAGTGGTAGGGCTAAATCGGCGCGGATAAATTGTGTTATTAAAGAACCTTCTTGAGCATTTAGTGTTATAGGTATTTTATAATCTCCCGAAAGCACCCCTATTAATCCGGCTTCTATATGAAATCCGCCACCAGAAATCCCATTAATACTTGTCATACGGCCAATATTAGTCGTATCAAAGGCTATCCCTTTTCCCTGATAGTCAATACCTTCATTAGTAATTCTATCCCTATTAGTTCCACCGATAAAAATTGAATCTTGATTTATTGCTTTACCCATATCACTTGTGCCAGGAAAACCAACGATTTTACCTCTCGTCCCCAGTGGTATTGAATCAGCCGAAACTATCGGAGTGAAGCTTAGTCGTCCATCATAGTTTGACAAAGTTATTACAGCAAGATCAATATCTTCAGACGATGGGACGAATGTTCCTTCATATATAGATCCAAGATTATTACTCACTACGACAGGAGAATCAGTATCTGGTAAGTGACGGCGACAGTGGTCAACGGAGAGTATTATGCCTGATTGACTTACATTTGTGCCCGAGCAGAAATAAATCATACCGTTTGATTTGTAGCTTATTTGTACAGTTGATAGCTGACTTCTGTATAGCTCTGCTTCCGAAATTAATTCATTTCCAATTACAACGTGACTTTCCAATTCCTGGGAAGTTGCGAAGTCTGGCAAACGTGGTAATTGATATGTTACTGGTGCAATTCCGGAATCAATAGAATAAGAACCTGAAGAATATAAGCTTTCAGTAGGGGTTGATTTTGGTGTACAGCCTCCGAGAGCTATAGTACTTCCCAGAAGAACTGCTGCAGAATATTTTAGTCGTTCGTTCATGAGGGTCCATTATAGCAGTTTATGACGAATATTTCAATACTATAAGTCATCCTACCACCTGTACCATGAAGTATTTATGATAGTAGATGTTCCCTACTCCCAGTTTTGGGCTAGGGGTGTCTTTTTGGATTTCTTTAGTTAAACGCTCAACAACCGCGGGATTGGATAAGAGTCTAAACGCTTTAATAGTTGTGGAGAAATTACTCATAAACTGTTTCATATTAATTGTATTTCCTGATAACTGATGTAACGACGCCGGCGACTTCAAGCGTTTCTTTTGGATAAATTGGCCGATAATTTTTATTAGCCGCTTTTAGCCACACTTTCCCCCCTTTTTTCTGATAATACTTCAGTGTCCATTCCCCATCTACGCATGCCACCACAATTTCGTCATTTTTTGCAGTTCTCCCCCGCTCTACTAGTACGATATCCCCAGGGCAAATTCCTTCATCAATCATGGAATCACCTGAAACAGTCAGCATAAAGGTACTTTCTGGCTTTGTAATGAGGTATTCATCGATAGAGACGAGATCGTTAAGTTCTTCGGTAGCTGCACTCGGGAAACCGGCTTTTACAATTCCCGTATTGGGAAGTAGTGCAAATAATCGTTTAGGTACGAGTTTTCCTGTCTGATCTTTTTCCAAAAAACCTTCATCAATAAGTTTTTGAGTGAGCTTAAACGCGGCATTTTTGGAAGCAAATCCACACAGCGTGGCTATTTCTTGGTACGAAGGAAGTCGCTTGTTCGTTCGAAAAAACTTCCGTATTTTGCTTAGTAATTGTTCGGTATTCATATGGAGATTAGTATAGTGAACGAATGTTCACCAGTCAAGGGGTAAATTTATATAGGATATAGCAACAAGTCGTTGACAAATGATTATAAAAAGTACAGAATATAACGTATGGATCCAATAGCTCCAAATCTTGATGTTTTACCAGAAGCACGAAAATCTTCCTTAAAAGTTCCATTGATATTAATTGGAATTATTGTAGTGCTTATCGGAAGCATTCTTGGCATGATTGGATTGAATCGCCCGACGCTTGATACGACATCAAGTGCGTCTGGTGGAAAATGGCCATATGGGGCACTGCCAAACGTGATGCTCGAGACAAATACACTGCGTGTAGATACTGACGAATCCACCGGGTTGATGAGTATTCATGGCAATATTATTTTTGCAAAACATCTTTCAAGCGGTGCTGAATCATGGGTAGTGTGGGCATCGACTGATACAAAAGGTAAAAAAAATGTAGGGACAACATTTCCAAAAGGAAACAATCAATTATTTCCACCAAAACCTCCCTTTCCTAATCCAGGTACGTTTCGTGCAGGGTCAGGGTATCCAGCAGAAGGAACTCGCGTGTTTGGACCCGCACCAAAAGAGAATGAAGGCACACTCAAAAATAACTCTGAATCAGTTCAAAAGCACTATTTTGATATTTATGATATTTCGATTCAAAAAGACGTTTGTACAATATATCTAAACTACCGAAGCAACAGACAAGGTGCGTCATCATTGGGAAATTCGTCCCCCTTATTCTTTGAAATTACCCTTCCTGCCTGCCTTGCAACCCCAACTCCTTCAAGACCCGTTCCAACACCTACCAATGTCCCGCTCGGTTGTCAATACGTACGCACATTTCAAGATCCTGTTGTAAATAATCGAGTGAATAATTATCTTAATTGTCGTGATTTCTGTGGAACTGATAAACAAAATGGATTTTGTGAGGTCGGAAGTAGTGCACAGTGTACACAAGGTGCATGTCGAGCGGCTAAGGATAACACGGGACGAAATGTATATGGTACCTGGTACTGCTGTGTTCGTGCTTCCTGTGGAAAAACATGTACTCCGCAAACGGCAGATAGTGACTGCTCGGCAGGACTGGCGTGTCTACCGAAAAAATGTGAAAAAGGTGTAGGGTGTATCCAAACATATACCTGTCAAGATGTTGTCGGGTGTGCACAGGCGGGGTCGTGCCAGTGCACTGATCAGGTAGGAGTGTATCCAACCGAGAAACCTACTCCGTAAACCTTTAAAGCGGTTTTGCCTTCACGATGAGTCGTTTGGAGTCTGCAAATCCGGTACATGTGTAAAGTGTGAGCTCTTCAGCTCCTTTTGATTGTAAGACCTCTACCTGATTCGGATTAACCATAAATATTTTATATACACCGTATGAATAATTTTTTCCAGAACGAGTTTTCAATGTAATTGGGTCGCCAATTTTGATTTGTGCAAGGGGTCCGAAAGAAGTAGCCTTATTATGTGCATAAATAACGATATTTCCTTTCTCCCCCACTCGTGCTGAAGAGGACAAATATGATGCTCCTTTCTCATTTATCTGCCACCTGGTACCTTCCACAACTGCCGGTTGTACGGGTAATCGAAGTGAGAGCGGTGCTATTTCAATGGTTTCAGGAATCGCTTGTATATTCGCAGAATGAGTACTGTTTCGAGGAACTGTATTAAATGAGAGCGACCCACTCTGATTGATCTTGAAAAATATAAATAAAGATAAGAGTGCAATTCCTACTATCAAAAAGAATAGTGAACGAGTTTGTGGAATCTTTTTTTTAGCTGTTTTTCTTGGCATATCTGAACGCCCCGAACCCCAAAGATGAGATTCCGGCAAGCGCGACGATATTCATGATGGTATCCATAAATGTCCCGGTTGCGGCAAGTGTAGTTGCAGCTTGGACTGAAGGACTTGAAGATCCACCATCAGACGAACTTCCACCAGTGCCTCCCTGATTATTTGAAGGAGCTGGAGTAGCGGTTGGTATAGCTGTAGGAGTTGCAGTTGGGTCTGGAGTTACGGTTGGTGATGGACAGCTGTCAAACATACAAGGAATGTTAATGTTTCCCTCAATAAGTGCTCCACCTTCTTCGTCTTCATTTTCATTGAATTCAGTAGGAGTTGGTGTTACGGTTGGTGTGAGAATTTCACATCCCTGTTGTGGACAGTCTATGTCGAATGGAATATCATTTTCAATTGCAAGAGCCGAATTTCGAGTAAGAAGAATAATAAAAACTGCTAAAAAGAATATAGAGATCGCCACAAAACTGTTTATGTTTTTCATATAAGCCGGTAGTATACAATAAATTTAAATAAAAGTCAAGTATAACAGTCTAATATAATAAATACATAAGTCCCAGAGCAAGTGCTCAATCGCAAAAGAGATGATTAAGGGCTTTGTATAATGAAGTATCTCTTGCAATTTGAGAAAATAAGTATTATTATAGGGATATATGCCTGAAGATAATAGAAAGTGGATAGTAATTATCGTTATAGTACTTCTTATTGGAGTTGGCGTTGCCGGATTCATGTTTTTCCGCGGCTCTTCAAAAGGAACCGCTTCTCTTTCCCCATCCCCTTCCCTATTTGTTGAAGAACCAACGGTAACTCCAGAACAAACAGTTAATAAAGCAGATATTAAAATAAAAATACTTAATGGAAGTGGGGTTGTTGGAGAAGCTGGAAAAGTACAGAAAATTCTTGAAGGTGCAGATTTTACGGTTGAATCAACGGGAAATGCAGATAATTATGACTACAAAACTACAGAAATACAGGCAAAAGAAACGGTCAGCTCGACTATTACCGATGAACTTACAGAGCTTTTACAGGCAGATTATACGGTTTCTACTTCACTTTTAGATTCTGAGGAGACAGAAGATATCATCATAATCGTCGGTAGTCGCAAAAATGCACCGACCCCTACAGTTAAACCAACTGCAGGAGCAACAAGTCCGACGGCGAAACCAACAGCTGGGGTTACTACTACAGCAACTCCAACTCCAAGCATAACAATAACTCCATAATTGCCGTTACATTACTACACTACCCGCAGGGATTTCTTTCTGTGGAAAAAGGAGAATGGGGGTTCCATCAACATCTGCGGCCATGATCATACCGTGGCTGACAAGTCCACGCATAGTTCGCGGCTCGATATTGAGGAGAACTGGCATTTGTTTGCCGACGAGAGAGTCAAGATCAGTGATAAATTCGGCCATTCCAGCAAGTATTTGTCGCTCTTCACCACCGATATCGAAGATAAATTTAAGCAGTTTGTCAGCCTCCGGAATTTTTTCAACAGAAACAACGGTCCCAATCCGAATGTCCAACTTTTTGAAGTCATCAATGGTGATCATGTTAGATAATTATAGCAGAGAACATGAAGGCTGGCTGAATATTTTACAGCTTCTAAAACGAAGTGCAACACTTGTTGGTAAAATTACCAATGAGAAAAATACAATCTGGTCAATACAAACATG
>MFZQ01000022.1 GCA_001789445.1 Candidatus Roizmanbacteria bacterium RIFCSPHIGHO2_02_FULL_40_13b
CGAATTCCACTATCGATTTTGCAGACCTGAGATGTTCAGTTCACCACGTCAGTATTTGCTAAACACATTAGAGTTTGTACCAACTGGGTAGGAGAACCCTTTAAAAGCGAAAAGTGGACCTGGGGGGAATCGAACCCCCGCCTTCGCAATGCGAATGCGATGTTTTACCACTTAACTACAGGCCCTGAATGTATTATACAAGGGAATAGTAGTTAGTAGTTAGTAGTTAGGGGTCTACCCTTAACAATATGGATGTGGTGGAAAGTAATTTTTCCCTTTATTTTACTTTCCGGGTTTTTAATTGCTAGACCTAGTAAAAGCTAGCAATTAAAGTCCTCCGCAACTTACCAATCGCCTTATCCGCCAAAGGCGGATGCGGCTCATGGAGCGTTTGCTGGAGGACTATTTTTTTTGAACTTAAATGTTCAAAAAAAATAGAAAGGAGGTGATTCACCCGCTCCTTCCAGAACGAGTACCTTGTTACGACTTAGCCCCCATCGCCGAATTTACCCTCTTCCGCATTAAAGCGGAATTCGGGTACCCCCGACTTTGTTGGCTTGACGGGCAGTGTGTGCAAGAGACAAGAACGTATTCACCGCGGTATAGCTGACCCGCGATTACTACTAATTCCACGTTCATGGGGTCGAATTTCAGACCCCAATCCCCACTGAGAGCCAGTTTAACGAAAGATTAGCTCCACTTTGCAGTGTCGCAACTCTCTATCTGGCTCATTGTAGCATGTGTGTAGCCCAGGGCATAGGCATCATGCTGACTTGACGTCTGCTTCTCCTTCCTCCCCCGCGATAGCAAGGGCAGTCTCCTGAGATACTTGTAACTCAGGACAAAGGTTGCGTTCGTTGTCCCACTTAAGGGCACTCCTCACGGAACGAACTGACGACAGCCATGCAACAGCTTTGTAAGCGTCCTTTCGGAATCCCAACGTTTCTGCTGGGAGGCATCTTACATGTCGAACCCTGGTGAGGTGCTTCGGTTTGTATCGAATTAAACCACATGCTCCACTAGTTGTGTGTCTCCCCGCCAATTCCTTTGAGTTTCAGCCTTGCGACCGTACTCCCCAGGCGGCTCGCTTAACGCGTTAGCTTCGCCACACGACACGCCAAAGGCGAGTCATGCAGCCAGCGAGCATCGTTTACGGCTAGGACTACCCGGGTCTCTAATCCGGTTCGCTCCCCTAGCTTTCGTGTCTCAGCGTCAGTTATCTTCCAGAAATCCGCCTTCGCCACTGGTGTTCTTCACAGTATCAACGCATTTCACTACTCCTCTGTGAATTCCGATTTCCCTAAAGAAAACTCTAGTCAGGCAGTATTACTCCCCTTCCCCCGATTGAGTCGGGGTCTTTAAGAAGTAACTTACCAAACCGCCTACACACTCTTTACGCCCAGTCACACCGGATAACGCTTGTGTCCCACGTATTACCGCCGCTGCTGGCACGCAGTTAGCGGACACTTTCTAGTAAGGTACCGTCAAATCCCGCATAAGCGGAACCTTCTTCCCCTACCACAGTAGTTTACACTCGATTAGAGCGTCTTCCTACACGCGGTGTCGCGTGGTCAGGGTTTCCCCCATTGCCAACTATTCCTAATTGCTGCCACCCGTAGGTGTGGAGCCCGTGTCTCAGTGCTCCTCTGTCCGGCCGTTCTTCCCAAACCGGATAACCGTCATAGGCTTGGTAGGCTATTACCCCACCAACTACCTGATAGTCCGCACACCTCTCCCCTTCCGAGCAGTTACGCCCTTTATCCCGCCGTCAAAAACGGCGGGAACCATTGAGTATTAGCTCCGCTTTCGCGGGGGTATTCTCAAGAGGGGGGTAAGTTTGTACGTGTTACTCAGCCGTCCGCCACTCTCCGATAGCCCCTTGCGGGATCATCGGAGCGTTCGACTTGCATATCTTAGGCACACCGCTAGCGTTCATCCTGAGCTAGGATCAAACTCTTAATAAAAAAATAGCAATTTTTATAAAAATTGCAAAAAAAGTAGAAAACTAAACTAGTTTTTCCACCACATCCATATTGTTAAAGTGCACGAAACAGAAAAAAACATGTTCGCATGTTTCGAAGTAGACAAATTATATACCTCTACGTCAAGAATTGCAAGTGGGGGAGTGAGTGATTTACAAAGCAGTTCGACAATCTCGTTGATCACAACGTTCGTCGGGACAAAGACAGCCGCACACGATCTTATAGGCACATGGTATTCTGTTACAGGTCACTTGGTGATATTGTTTCGGGCACATAGCAAAGCCTGCAAGCTGTTGACTATTTGTTTGTTTTACTACAGTTGTGTTAGCTAAAAGAGTAGATAAAGTAAGAAATCCTAAAAGTAGACTCAACAAAGTATTTCTTTTAATGGAAATCTTATTCATGACGAGATTGTATCAATTGTAATTTGTAAAATCAATTAGAAAATAATAACTATCTAATCACAACTCGTGCCAGGCGGTCTTTATCCTTTAAAAGCTTGAGGATGCCGTTGATAGTCGCATCTGCAGGATTTTCTGATATAGAAACTGGTACTTTGATATCTAGCATTATATATTTATCTATTCCAGGTATATTTCCAAGACCTCCGGTGAGTGTAATCCCATTTTTAACTATTCCATCAACTACTTCTGGCGGAATAGTCTCCAAAAGATCTTTAATACCATCGATAATTTGGTTAAATGTACTAATGAGCGCCTCATTTACATCAGTTGAAGTCACGCGAATAGATCGTGGGAGTCCATTCTCAAGCGATTTACCGCGAATGGTTGCAACCTTTTTGGTATCCGAAAATTGCATGAGGTCATCTTTCAACTTTTCAGCAGTATTTTCTCCAATGATAATACCGTTTTTTAAATGTAGATAGTTTTTGATAACCATATCCATATGAAACCCGCCTAATTTGAGCGTTTTTGAAGCAACAATTCCCCCCGCGATTATGATTGCCATCTCAATGAGTCCTGCTCCCATGTCAATCACGAATACCGGATCATTTGAAAATACGGGCAGTCCTGCGCCAAACCCGGTAACGGTTGATTTTTCCAAGATTCGTACTCTACCAGCACCCGCTTTAATAAGTGCTTCTTCAAGTGCGCGTTCTTCCACCTCTGTTGCGTTTGATGGAATAGTGGTGTATGCAATAAACTTTGTTTTTAAGAGCTTATTCTTAAAGAAAAAAGGATGCACTGCTTTTTCAAAAAAATGTTCGATAAGCTTTACCGTTGAGTCAAAATCGGAAATAATCCCAAAGTCCATTGGATGAATGATTTGGATAAAATTTGGAGCCTTTCCATAAATCTCTTTTGCTTCTCCCCCAAAAAAAACATATTCGTTGGTCTTGGTGTTAAGACCAACGTACGAAGGTTCACGAATTACGACTCCCTTTTCGAATATTGCGATGCGGGTGATAGCGGTACCGATATCAACTGCAATAATATTAGTTCCGATGAATGAAGTCGCCCCTTTTTGTAATTGCGACAGAAATGATTGCATGTTTAGTATAATAATTTTATGGAAGCCAAGATTAATAAACTAATTGGCCGCTGTTACGAGCTCCTTTTCTTTGTCACTCCCCTATTAATGTACCACAAAACGTCTGAACTTTTTGAGTTTAATAAAATTCTTTTTATATATACCATAACTTTTTGCGTAGGGGCGCTTTGGGTATATAAAATGATTGCTACGGGAAAATTTATCCTGAAGAGAACCCCCTTTGATTTATTTTTGGGCTTTTTTTTGAGCGCACAAGTACTTTCGTTCCTGTTTTCAATAGATAAACATACCTCCTTTTATGGATACTACGGTCGTTTTAATGGAGGGTTACTTTCAACCTTCTGCTACATAATTCTTTTCTATGGCTTTGTAACACATATCGATAATTTTGGGCATTCGGCGGCCGTATTTATCCAAAAATTATTAAAACTAAGCATATTTTCTTCAACAATTGTTATGCTGTGGGGTTTGACGGGCAAGCTGGGACACGACCTCACCTGCTTCATTTTTACTGGATCACTGAATAACGCCTGTTGGACAACACAATTTAATCCAGTAGAGCGCATGTTCTCAACAATTGGTCAACCAAATTGGCTAGGGGCATACCTGGCTGTTTGTTTCTTTTTTGGCCTCTATTTTTTCTTAAAAGAAAGAAAACCTATGTATACTGCATATCTTGTACTTACTTTTGCAAGTATTCTTTTTACTCGTTCTCGTTCAGCGCTTCTTTCGGTTGTGGGGTTATCTCTCATACTGGGTGGAGCTTTTTTCTATGCATATAAGAATGAAAAAAAACCGCTAAAAAAACGAATTAGTTTACTTGTTGTACTGTTTGCAGTATCGGTATTACTTTTCAAAACTGGAATCCCGACCATTGATAGTTTTATCACAAGTGCAAAACCTGCTGAAAAAGTAGCTGTTGCAACGCAAGCGGGAACAGAATCTTTTGAAATAAGAAAAATTGTGTGGGATGGTGCACTAAAATTGGGAATCAAACATCCAGTTCTTGGGACAGGTCCGGAGACGTTTGCATATGCATACTACTTTACACGACCACTAAAGCATAACGTAACATCAGAATGGGACTTTATTTATAACCGGGCACACAATGAATTTCTCAATTATTTTGCAACAACGGGGGTTATTGGATTTACAACATATATAGTTCTAATCGGATTTACCTATTTCTTTGCATTAAAGTATCTGTACAAACGAAAAACTCATGACTACACTTCAGTATTAGTTGGACTGCTTCTCGTTGCATACGCAACAATTCATATCACCAACTTCTTTGGCTTTTCAACAACAACGATTAGTCTTTTTTTCTTTCTTATTCCCGCATTTATTGTGGTACTCATCCGGGGAGAAGCGAATGTTGTCGAGATCTCATTTACAGAATTACAAAAAAAACGAGCACAGTTTGTTTCATTATTACTCTTACTTTTCGGTGCAGTTTTTGTGACCAGCTATTTACTTGCAGATATAAATTATGCTACCGGTGATAATTATCAAAAAATTCAGGAATATGATAAAGCTCGAATCTATTTAGAACGTGCACTTTCGCTTCGACGTGAACCGGTGTATCAAGATAAGATTTCTGGTGTCTATGCAAATTTAGCGTTTGAAAATTCATATGATACGTCGGCGCAAAATGACGAGACAAACAAACAAACGACGGAACTTATTCATCTTTCCGAGAAAAACAGCGATCAAGCACTCGCGAGCTCTCCGTACAACGTTATGTATTGGAAAACACGTGCAAAAAATCTTTATTTGTTTTATCAGGTTACCCAAAATGTTGATTATTTCAACCTTGCTGATAAAGCGGTTGATGCCGCCCAAGCACTCGCGCCCACTGATCCGAAAATATTTTATACCCGAGCAGTTTTTTATCTTGCACGCTACGAAAATGAAGAAGGAAAAAATAAGGAAAGTGCACGCTCTCTTCTTAATGATCGAGGATTGAAGAGTATAAACCGTGCGATTGAGTTTAAAAATGACTATAGAGACGCGTACTATGTTCGTGGACTCATCCTCAAAAAATTGGGAAGAACCGGCGAAGCACATGCAGTGTTTGAATATATGCTAAAAAAGTTCGGGCCCGACGATGACGTGAAGCGAGAGTTGGGTGGAACACTGTGATATAATGGGCCTCCTATGGCAGCAGAAGATGGATTCAGTCCTGAACTTGAAGCTCTTCGGGGAGCGACTACTCTTGAGGTAGCACGATTCGTCATCGGTAATCTTCCACAAGTTTCTTACGTTGCCCTACGGCCATATGTATATGTCCCGAATACTCCATCAGGAGATGAACAGCAAATTCCGGTTAGCAGAGAAGATTTCTTACACGGATCAACTGTTGAGGATATAATTGCAGGAACACCTGAAGATTATAATGTGGCACTTGATTCGAGATTATGGCTTGAGGGCCAAGAACCTGGTGAAGAGCCGGCCGCACATTTACCCATGATGGATTTATCTGTACCAAAATCTCCGTATGCGGTTGATTTTGTTCGAGAAAGGTTTGGTATAGAAATACTTCCAGAGTTTGGCGGAGGATTTTTGATAGAAACAAATAAGTCATATCATTTCTTAGGACGACAACTTTTTCCAGCAAGCCGATATTTAAACTTTACATCAAGAATGTTGCGGGCAGCACAAGTGACACAAGTTCATAAAGGGGTTGAAAGAATCCACACACACATCGCCGATTATCGATATATTTCTTATTCGCTGGAGCGAGGATCAACAGGTCTTCGTCTTACTGCAAGAGCTGATAAAGTAGTTGAACCACGAGTTGTTGGAATTATTTAATCTTCATTTACATTAAGTTGACAACCTCATCTTATTAATTTATTTTTCCTTTTAGGCTTTTAGAACAATCCTTTTAACTCTGGGGGTTAAAAGGATTGTTGTAGCAGTCTAAATAATAAATTTTGATGCATATATACCGTTGACAGCAATTAATTCGTTCTCTATGATATCTCTTACTATATGCAAAGGCTTGAACCATTGGTAACAGGTCAAATTTATCATGTCTTTAATAAGACAATTGATAAAAAAAGAATTTTTGAATATGAACAATTTTGTCAATTTTTTGCGGAAATTTCAAAATATTATCGATCAACAAAATCAATAATTAGTCACTCTTTCTTGCACTCACTTGATTCAGAGAAAGTGGCCGCAATTATGAAGAATATTGAAGTAAAAAAGTATTTTAGAGTTTCGATATTATCTTACTGTTTGATGCCAACTCATTTCCATTTTCTTTTAAAGCAAAAACAAGACGATGGTATCGCGAGATTTATTTCAAATATTGCTAACTCATTTACACATTATTACAACCTTTGCCATGAAAGAAAAGGACCATTATTTTTACCGACATTTAAAGCGGTTCGAGTTCGCGGGGCGGCTCAGCTAATCCATACATCTAGATATATTCACCTGAATCCTTGCACAAGCGAAATAGTGACAATTTCAAATTTATTGAGTTATAAGTGGTCATCATATAGAGCATTTATTACTGGTGAAAGTGATTATTTAGTTGATATTCATGACGCATTTAAGCTTTTTAACAATAATAATTTAAACTACAAAGAATTTGTTGAATCAAATGCAGAATATCAAAAAGTGTTAAAAAAAATAAAGAAGAAAAAGTAGTAGTTTAGCCTTTTATAGTAGTCCTTTTAACTCCGGGGGTTAAAAGTCTTATTCTGACAACCTCAATAAACGATCTAATTGCGTCAAAACCGATATTCACTTTAGAATTCCCCACATGGCGCCACGATATGGGAATTTCTTTTACAGTGTATCCTTTTTTATATGCTTTGTACAGAATTTCTGCGTCAAATGACCATCGATGTGCAACAGGATTTTTGAATATATCTTTGGCAACTGCATTCTTAAACCCCTTAAATCCACACGTTAAATCAGTTATATCTAAATCAAGAACAGATGTTGTAAATATTGTGTAACAGTGACCGAGGGTTTCTCGTAATTTGGGCTGATGGATAATAATTTTGCTTCCTTTAATTCGGCGGGATCCAATGACAATGTCAATGTCTTTTTTAAAAAACGATAACGCTTTTGGTATTTCACGAACTCCAACTGATAAATCTATGTCTAAGAAAATAACATATTTTCCAATTGCAACTCTCACTCCCTTTGAAAGCGCATATCCTTTTCCTTGATTGTTTTTATATGAAATTATTTGAATTTGTTTATATTGTTTTAGCAACATTTCAACAAGTTCTTGTGTCTTGTCAGTAGAACCATCATTTATAAGAATTATTTCATACCCCTTTTTTGAAAAATTCTTTTCTAGATATGAATGAATCTTTTTGAAGGGTATGTTTAGGCGCTGTTCCTCGTTATAAATTGGAATCAGTAACGAAATTTCTTTCATTTTTTTTGCGCAATCGCAAATAGTGATAATCCTGTTTTTGGTTTTATTCTTTTTGAAAGAATTAGCGTATCTTCAAATTTTGTAAATCGGTAGAGTGGTTCATTCATAATTCCAAGATGATCAAAGTCGGATGATTCTTCTGTTTGATTTTTATTTGATTTTATTTTTCTAAAAAAAGAAACAAATGGATGTAGGGCACTTAATCGATACGAGATAAATGAAATGTTAAACTTGTTTTTCTTTAATAAACGCTCAAGCTCTTTTTTTTCATATCTTCTAAAATGTGAAAGCGCTCGGTCCCAGTATGAAAAAAGTTTTGGGTCAGCAGGAACATGTATTACAAACAGTCCCCCTTTTTTTAACATTGAAAAGACTTTTCTTACGGCGGCCATATCATTTTCCAAATGTTCAAGAACATCCCCGGCCACAATAATATCAAAGTAGTTTTTTTTATAATCTTCATACGTTCCAAAATCAGCCCGAATTATATGCTCAATTCCGTTTATTTTACACAAGGCGAGTGCCGACTTATTTCTGTCGAGTGCAAACGTAATCGAGTCATGTGCAAATTCTTTAATAAGCATTCCGGTTCCGGCACCAATCTCCAGGATTTTCAGTTTTTTTTCATTTTCTCCAACTTGTTTTCTTACAATGTTTGAAATAAGTTCTCGTTTTGTACGGTGCCACCAATGTGTATTCTCCATTTCCCCAATTTCTCTGATAAAATGAGATTTCATACAGAGAAGAGTTTATCATATATGAAAAAATATAAGATTGATATTATTTTGAATTTGATTGGGTTGGCCATAATAACGTATTTTTTTCTTCCGCTTTTTTATCCGCACCTGTCGCTTTTCGTAACTCCAGAAGTAGGGGTTTCGGACTTATGGCAATTTAATATTCCGGTTAAGTTTTTGATGTCACAAGCAATCCACGGACACTATTTTCCTTTATGGACAGATATGATTGGAACGGGATATCCAATTCTTGCTGAAAGTCAAATGGGATTCTTTAATATATTTTCACTTACACTCTATTCATTATTCTCATACTTAGTTGCGTTCAATCTACAGTACATTTTTATTTATTTTTTTGCCTTCAGTGGAATGTACGCTTTTTTGCGAAATATGAAAGTATCACCAGCGGCTTCTTTTTTAGGAGGATTTTCATTTGCTTTTTCTGGTTTTTATATCACCCATATTTCTCATCAAAATATGATACTCACCGCTTCCTACATTCCCTGGCTTTTTTTACTAATCGATCTTTTCACACGTACTAAAAAAAGTAGGTATTTACTCATATCGATACTCTTCCTTTCTCAACAGCTTTTTGCAGGATATGTTCAAATTACATTTATTACGTGGATCTTTATGGGACTGTATCTCATATTTAACGCGTACGTTGAAAAAAAGAAGATAAAAAAAAGTGTTGCCCTCAGAACAGGGATTATTGGTGTACTGGTTGGAGTTGTATTTATTATCTCGGCAGCACAAGTTATTCCCACGGCAGAACTTATAGATCATACAGCACGCAAAAATGGACTTTCACCGACTGAAAATATTCAATATTCGTATCCATTTAAACATCTAATTACTTTTCTAGATCCTTTTCTTCTCGGTTCACCCCGTGACGGCACCTATCCACACTACAATCTATTTGACGGAAGTATTTTTTGGGAGAATACTGGATATATAGGTTTAATTCCTTTGGCACTTGCTGTACTTTCATTATTTACGGTGAAAAAGAATAAGAAAACGCTAGTTTTTATACTTTTGCTACTTTCCGCACTCCTATTGATGACCGGTAAGCACTCCCCGTTTTATTTTATTCATACGTTACCACCCATTAATCGTTTTAGAATTCCATCGAGGTATTTAATTATGTTTGTATTTTCACTATGCATAATGAGCGCAATTGGTTTCGATGAGCTCATGAAAAGAATTCGAAATAGAAAAATCATACAGCTACGAGCTATTCTCTCAATCGTCTTGGTCAGTTTGTCCGTATATAATATCTTTCTTATTTGGGGTAATTATCATTTAATCGGAAGAGCAAATGAATGGTTTTCAGATAGCCAAACTGGAGCGTATATTAAGCATGTACAAAAACCTGGGCGAGTTTTTTCAATTTTAGGAGCAAGTTTTTGGGTTGACTATTTCTTAAAAAATGGGTGGAGCAAAAATAGTAACTACTTCTATTTTAGAAACGGGCTTTCTCCAAATTACAATATACTTGCTGGAGTAGATGAATATGATGCATATGTTGGCAAAGTAAATACAAATAGACAACTCGCGTATAGATCTGTAGTACTATCAGGCATTACAGAAGAACATAAAAATACACTTAAAATCTCAACTATGTCAGCAAAACTTTTGGGACTTGCCTCGGTTAGATATTTTATAGCTCCGGAAAAAATCGATAATACCGTATTTAAACAAAAATTTTCGACCACACAAAATCCGGTTGGACTGGCAGCATATAATATATTTGAAAATTCGCTCTTTCTGCCCCGAGTTAGGATAGTGTACGATTATTCAATCTCAAAAACGCTTCAATCTTTACAAGAAGGACTTATTTCATCTACATTTGATCCTCGAAAAAGTGTACTTCTTGAATCTGAACCCCACCATTCATTTGAAAAAAAATGTATCGACAGTCCATCACTATGCCCTACATCTGTTTCCTTTACCAAGGATAAAGATACTCTGATAGAACTTACCACAACAAGCATTAACTATGGACTACTTGTTCTTGCAGACTCGTATTATCCAGGATGGAAAGCGCTTATTGACAACAAAGAAACGGAGATTTTTCCGGCCAATCTTAATCAACGCGCGATTATACTCCCTGCCGGAAAACACACAGTGCGATTTGAATATAAACCGGTCAACTTTGCTCGTGGACTCTGGATCAGTATACTTGGATATGCAACTATAATTTTTCTACTGGTAATTGAGTGGCGGACTTCTTTTCTTGATACATTTTTTCGAAAATGGAAGCTTTTTTCAGATCTTTAAAACAGTTTTTATACAGTTGACTCATACTAAAATAATAATCTGCCTTTGAAGGAGTAATTGCAATGGCAGTTGACAGTGCTTCCTTACTTTTATGACAGTTCCCTTTTTTTGCATACACAATACCCATACGGTATGGAGCTTCATCTAATTCGGGCTCAAGTTGTTGGGCTTTCAAGTAGTGAAAAAGTGCTTTATCATACATTTGGCTGTCTTCATACATTCTTCCAAGCTCCAAACGGCCGTCTTTATAAAAATCTAAAATATTTGATAACATAAGATTATTGTATTTTCCTAGACTTCCCGAGAGTGGATTTGAATATTGTGTCCATAATCGTTCATTTTCTTTGAATATTTCAGCAGTCTTAGGAAGATTTGATTTTGTGTAGAAGCGAAATAATAAGCCCAAGCGTACCCAATAGCTATCTTTAATATTTACCGGAATAGGATTGTTGATATAAATAGGAAATTTTTTTGCATTTTCGCTAACAAACTTGGCTATAAATTTTTCCTTCATTCCAGATGGAACAATAAGATCAGGATACTGTTTTTTTATTTGATTTGTCAGTTGTCCCTGATACAGTTTATAGAAATGAAAAAGTTTTATGTCGGGTCTAACCTTTTGCGTGAAATAGACATATTGTGTATCAAACAATGTCGTGTCATATTGCAAAATGAGTATTGTATTTTGAGGAACCGTTGAAAGAATATCAAGTGCGTGATTTTCTGCCGTCCGATCGTTTTTCAAAATGGATATTTTTGGATAATTTATGAATAATAGAGAAATTGGTAGAACCAAGAATAGAAGATAAAAAGATGGAGCAAGTTGCTTTTTGGTAAATTTAGTGAGTATTTTATAAGAAACAATAATTCCCTCCCCGATCCAAATGGTAATAATCATGTATGAAGGGAGCAAAAATCGCTCAAAAGTTGCGAGTGAGAAACGGTCAATAATGTAGTACGAAGCATAAAAAAAATAAAAAGGGCCGACAAATAAAAATATAAGAAAGAAATATATCCACAACTGTCTTCTTTTTCTAAACTGACCGATGCACCCAATAATTGCTAAAAAAACCCCAACAATAGTAAAATCCGTTTTAATAAACTCAAGCATATATGGAAATTGGATGAGTCGAGAAATAAAGTTCTGGGCAAATATGGGTCCTGATTGAAATGTTCCATATGTTCTCCGTAATACTAAGTTAAGAAAATTTTGAACCGTAGTTACATTTTCCCAGCTAATAGCTGGTGTTGTTGAGGCGGCTATAAATATATAGAGATATGGAGTAAGTCCAAGACTCAATAAAGTTAACTTTTTGGCAAGGTATTTTGGGGTAAATTTTGGGAGTTTTTCTCTATTTGCATGAAAAAAATAAATAAAGGCAGGAAAAAGAAAAATAGTGAGTAAATGATGTGATAAGGATAATCCCAGAACAAGAGCAAATATGCTTAAATACCGGTCTTTTCTCGAAGTACTCCATTTATATAATAAATAAACAAGAGTTGACGAAAAAAAACAGTGTAGGTTGAAAACCTCTGGAACGATAGAATAGAGCCAGAAAAGATAGGTTCCTGCAAGTACTGCAACGGCAATGAGCGCTGATTTTGTGTTTTTGGTTATATCCTTGATAAGGAGAAAAAGAATCGTAATGGTACCGGCTCCTGCAAGAGAAGAAAGAAGTCCAACTCGCCACGCGACCGTCAGAATTGGAAGCTTGCTAAGAATGAATCCAAGGAACGTATAGAGTGGAAATCCGGGTGGATGTGCAACTCCATGAAGAAATGCTGAAGTGACCAAATCACCAGCATCTCCGCCATAAATAGATGTCGTTTGAAAAAATAGAAAAAAAAACCAGCTTACAAATAACACAATAAACGCCATTGCG
This sequence comes from Candidatus Roizmanbacteria bacterium RIFCSPHIGHO2_02_FULL_40_13b, assembly GCA_001789445.1. Lineage (GTDB taxonomy): Bacteria > Patescibacteriota > Microgenomatia > UBA1406 > HO2-37-13b > 2-01-FULL-39-24. The sequence continues at coordinate 12,800 of MFZQ01000022.1, forward strand.
TTAGTGTATCACATTAAACAGTATATCGACAAAGCAATAAAAAATCCCCCGCGCTTGCGGGGAATTTTTTAGCTTTACTCCACAGTAACTTTACTAATTCACTACGCTACATCCATTTCCAGCGGTAACATTTGAAATCTCATATGCGAAATTATGAATTCCACCATCTGCTGTTAGACTTGCTCTATTCGCCTGTGACTGCAAATGGGTACAAATACGATAGTGCTGTGCACCGTCATAGGTTACTTCATACGCAACCGTACCTGTAGTCGTATCTGCCGTACGTTGATGGGTTTGTGTTGCCTTGTTTACCGGATCAACGACAATGCTGTTGGCATATGCACAGACATTAAATGCTGCGTTTGACGAAAGCCACCCTGTACCATCACATTTAGTAACTGTTGCCGCATTTGCGGTTGAAATTGCAGTGAATGCTGTGGTTGCCGTTGCCTCTTGCATCCATTGCTCCATGATCTTTTGCAGATCTGCTACTTGCTTGAGTCGTTGTGCATCACGAGCCTTGGCAGTAGCCTCTCCTGGGTTAATGGCAATGAGTGCCGCAACTGCTAATATTGCAAGAAGAGAAACCACGATCAAGATCTCAATAAGGGTGAAACCGGATCGCTTCTTTATATGTTTCATATTTTCTAAAGCAAAAAATTGTAAAAATGTGCTTTACTTCAATATAGACCATTTTTAAACCCGTTGTCAAGGGGAAGTTTACACTGCATTCGAGAGGCTGAAGATTGGGGTAATTATAGCGATTGCGATGAATCCAACACAGATTCCCAGAACAACCAAAACCGCTGGTTCAATGAGTGTCGTGAGAGCTTTTATGGCTGCTTCTGACTCGTTTTCAAAGTAATTGGAAAGGTGTGTAAGCGTTTCATCCAAATGCCCGGTTTGTTCTCCAACGGATGCCATCTGGACCAAAATGGGTGGAAAAATTCCCTCACTCTCAAGCGATTTGCCCAATGTATCCCCTTTTTCAACTTTTGAGCGAATATGGCGAAAAGCTTCTTGATAAATAACATTATTAGTTGAATCGACGACAATATCGAGAGAATCGAGTATTGACACGCCCGACTGAACAAGTATTGCAAGTGTTCGGGTACTATTGACAAGTGCTGAAACCTTAATTACATTGCTGATAATGGGGATATGTAGTACAAACGTGTCAAAAAACTCTCTTCCCGCTTTAGTTCTTGAGTAATTTTTTACCGCAATAATTCCGACCACAGAAATAATGAGTATTAGCCACCAGAATGATTGAAATATACCCGAAATTCCAATAAGAATTTTAGTAGGAAGCGGTAACTCGATCGCAAAATTCTTATATAAAGTAAGAAGCTGTGGTACAACAAATGACATCAAAATGAACATAACCACAACCATCGCTACTACGATTACGGCTGGATATACAAGTGCGCCTTTTACTTTACCTTGAAACGTTCGTCTTTTTTCCAATGTATCAGCCAGTTTTATGAGGATTTCATCCAATTTTCCCGATGCTTCCCCAGCTCTTACAAGAGCAATGTATAAATTTCCAAATGTATTTCCATGTCGTTTAAGTGCGCTTGAAAAACTTAAACCAGACCGAACATCATCATCGATATCATTAATCAATTTAAGTACAGTTTTATTTGTAGATTGTTTTTTAAGAATATCTAGGCTATCAACAATAGAAAGGCCAGCAGAAAGCATGATTGATAATTGACGGGTAAAATCAACCACATCATTGAACGAGACCTTCCCTAGTGAAATATCACCAGTTAATGAAATACCTGATTGTTTTGGAGTTACCGATACAATTGTAATTTCCTTTGATTTAAGGTATTCAATTACTTTTTGTTCGTTTTCAGCTTCAGCGTTACCTTTGACGGGCTTCCCATTTTCGAGACCCTTGTATGTGAATAGCATAGATGATATTTATGAAATGAGCTTTTCTATCTCTTTTGGCCTAATTGCATATTTGAGCGCATTTTCCTTGGTTATTTTTCCACTTGTGTACAGTCCTGCAAGGCTGTTTTCAAAAAAAATCATTTCTTCAGTAGAAGAAGTCTGAATGATATTATCAATCATATGTGTTTTTCCTTCTCGAATAACTGCCGCATTTGCTGAATTGTTAATAAGTACTTCAACTGCGGGAACCCGTCCGCCATCAATTGAAGGAATAAGTCGTTGTGTTACTACAGCTTTTAATACCGAGGCGAGTTGAACACGAACTTGATCTTGCTGGTGTTCAGGAAATACATCAATAATTCTATCAATTGTTTGTGAAGCAGAATTTGTGTGGACTGTTGAAAAAACCAAGTGCCCTGTTTCGGCAATAGTGAGTGCTGCTGCAATTGTTTCATGATCGCGCATTTCACCAATGAGAACTACATCTGGATCCTCACGAAGGGCTGATTTAAGTGATATTTCCCAACTATGTGTGTCTTGTCCAATCTCACGTTGGGATACGATTGATTTTGCCGTTGGATATATATATTCTATTGGATCTTCAATTGTGAGAATATGACATGCTTTATGGAGATTAATTTCATTGATTAGGGAGGCAAGTGTTGTTGATTTCCCTTCACCGGTTGGGCCGGTAAGAAGTACAAAACCTTGCCGAATCTTTGTAAATGATGTCATAACGGGTGGAAGTCCTAATTGGTCTGGAGTTAGAATGACGTCTGGGATAAGACGAAATGAGGCCCCAATCCCACCCTTTGTAAAATACATATTCACACGAAAGCGCATTCCCGAATAGTTATATCCAAAGTCGAGCTCTCGATTGAGCATAAGATTTTCCTTTTGAGATGGATTCAAAATCGACATTAATAAGTTTTGAGCTCCTATTATGTCAATTATTGGAAACGCCTGTTGCTGTGCTAATTCCCCATTAACACGAATTGCAGGGTAATACGTTGGAACAATATGTAAATCGGAAGCTTTCCGATCAATTGTTAATTGTAAAAGTTGTCCAAGATCCATATGTATATCAGCTTACAATATTTATCAAACTTCCGCTACTCGCAATACTTCTTCGATTGTTGTGACGCCCTCAAGTGCCTTAAGATAGCCATCTTCCTTCATTCGAATCATCCCTTCTTTTACCGCTTCATCTTCAATATCGCGTGCAGTGGTATGTTGAATAATCATCTTATTTACCGGACCCGTAACGGCAATTACCTCATAAATTCCAATGCGTCCTAAGTATCCAGAATTATTACATTCGCTACACCCATTCCCCTTGGCGAGGGTAATTTGTGCGGTGGGTTGCGCGTATTGTTTGGGAAGAAGTGGTCCTAGTGTCTCGCGAATGATTTGGGCGATTTCAGGAGGTGCTACATATTTTGCACTACAGAAATGACACACTTTTCGAACAATTCGTTGTGCAAGAACTGCATTTAAAACAGAGGCAATGAGGAATGGTTCTCCCCCTAGGTCAATAAGACGTGGAACAGCAGTTGCCGCATCATTGGTGTGAAGCGTTGAGAAGACTAGGTGTCCAGTCAGTGCTGCTTGTAAAGCGAGTTGTGTGGTTTCGACATCACGAATTTCTCCAACGAGGATGATATTTGGATCTTGTCGCAAAAATGAACGCAAACCGGTAGCGAACGTAAGCCCAGCTTGCGGATTAATTTGAACCTGGTTGATGCCAGCAATTTGATATTCAACCGGATCTTCAAGTGTAACTATATTCACTCCCGGCTGGTTTAATCTTGAAAGAACTGAATAGAGCGTTGTTGATTTTCCAGAACCCGTGGGACCGGTGACCAGAATAATTCCATATGGTTTCGTTATTGCTTCTTGTAAAATTTTAAGTTGTGTCCCTCGTAGACCAAGTTCATCTAGTGAAGGAATTCCTCCTGTTTTTTTCAACAGTCGCATAACTATTTTTTCTCCAAAAACAGTGGGAAGCGTTGATACACGAAGATCAACTTCGTTTTCACCGAGTTTAAAATTAAACCGGCCGTCTTGCGGCATTCTTTTTTCATCGATTTTAAGATCAGAAAGAATCTTAATTCTTGAAACAAGAGAATCATGCAGTCCTTTCGGAAGCGTTATCTTTTCTTGCAAAATACCATCGATTCGATAGCGAATTCGAGTTCTGGTTTCTTGTGGTTCGATATGAATATCTGATGCACGACCTTTCATTGCGTATTCAAGAATCGTACTTACAATGCGTGCAATGGGTGCCTTGTCTCTTACCTGGACTAAGTCTTCGGCCTTCACCGTTCGAACTTTTGGTGCAGCTTCAGCTACTGCCTCCACAACGTCAGGAGACAGTCCTTGTGTATATACCGTGTCTATTATTTTAGTAATATCATCAGTTAGCGCTAGCGTTGGAATAATTTTTTTGCCTGTTTTCTTTTCTAAAAATTCAACAACTTGAAAATCAAATGGATTTGCCATTGCTACTGAAAGTGAATTTTCCTTTTCATCAAGGACGATGGGGATGAGCGTATATTTACGAGCTACGGGTTCTGAAATAAGTGCCAGAAGTTGTGGAACGATTGGAACTGATGCAATATCTATCCAAGGAATGCTCAAAAGTTGTGCTTTTACTTTAAGAATTTCGAGCTTAGGAAGTTTGCTAAATTCTAGTAAATATGTATCGATCTCCATATTACGACGCAGTGCGTCTACCTCATACTTTTGTGCATCCGCATCATTAACAATATGTTGACTTTTAAGAATTTCTAGAAACTGTTTTACTGGGACGAGCATACTTTCAATATATATTAAATATCTGCTAAAATGCAAGACAACATGCTTCCGATACTTATTACAACAAATGTCGAAAAAACAGCACAAAAATATATCGATGATCTGGGTAAAAAACGTGGAGTTTTCCCGTCCTACATCTTCACGATACGAAAGGACGGGATTGAACTTAAAATTGAACAGATGCGAGAACTGATGACCGATATTAGCCGACTTTCATCCACAAAGACGATGATTGTCATTTACGATTTTGAAACAGCAAGTACTCAAGTACAAAATATTCTACTCAAAACACTTGAGGAATCGCCTTCAAAGTTTCAATTTATTCTTGTTTCTATGGGTGAAGAAACGGTTTTGCCTACAGTTCTTTCTCGAGTTAAGGTGATAAAACTTGGGAAAAAAAAAGTTGAACTGGAAAATTTTAATTTCGGAGCCTCGATAGCTGATCTATTTGCATCAATGGGAGATTTCCAAAAAAAACCTGAAAAAGCAGTGCTTTTATGCGACAAATTACTTGTATTTTTTAAGAAGAAAATGGAGACAAGTTCGCGCAAGAACGAGCAGATCGGTCAAATTGTTGAAATTATTAATGAGCTGTTGAAAGTACGTATGCTTCTTCAACGAAATAACATCTCTCCCCAACTTGCTATTGACCATTTGATGATTTTTATAAAGTTGAAAATCGAGATACTGACTTGATTTTTCTTTCCGTTTCCGTACAATTAAAGTATGGTTCCTAAAAAAATACACATTCAAGGCTTTACATTTGTTGAGCTCTTGATCGTTATTTCAATCATAACGATTCTTTCGACTGTTGGAATTTCTTCATATGTTGGTGTGCAACAAGGAGGTCGAGATACCAGACGCAAAGCAGATATTCAAGAAATACGAGGTGCGCTTGAACATTATCGTGAAAATAATAGCGCATATCCAACACCCGCTTCGGGCGCAGGCTTAAGCTTTGGAACAGCCCCTCTTTCTGACGCGGCCGGAAACATCTATTTACAAACAATTCCCCAAGATCCCCAATCACCAAAAAGAACCTACTATTACACTACCGTGAGCGGAGACTATTCACTCGGGACACGACTTGAAGGAACCGCTACATGTACGGTTGCTCCAACACCGGCAGCAAATAGCTGTGGAACAGGGTTTACCTGTAATTATTGCTATGGATCATATGGCCAAAAATAGCGGCTTTACGTTCCTTGAAATCCTCATCGTGGTTTTTATTATTACGCTTCTTAGTGGTGCGACAGCTACTGGGTATACGGGTTTTAATGAACAGAAGAAACTTGATAAAGATACACAAGACATGAGCTCAACACTTGAACTTGCCAAAAAAAAAGCACGGGCTGGAGACAAATCAAGTCTTGCACAAACAGGCACGGATTATTCGACGTGCGAACTTGATGGCTATAAAGTGAAACTTCTCACGGCAACCACATACCAACTTGCGGCCTCGATGTGTGCGCCTACGGTTGGATCCTGCCCCATTGTGTCAGGATGTAGCGATGTTTCAATTGCCCCATACGCTCTATCTTCATCTGTCACCATGTCGCCCGCAACAGGCGAAGTATTTTTTAATAATGGCGGGCTGAATGTTTCAGGAATAACATCAGTTGTGTTTACAAATTCAAAAAATAACAAGACAAAAACGGTTAGTATTTTCACGAGTGGGGCGATTGAGACAAATTAGGTATGATAAAAATGAGAAAATCTGGATTTTCAATGGTAGAAGTTCTGATTTTTACAGCTCTTTTTTCCTTGATTTTTGTTGGAATAACGACTGCTATGACTACAGCTCTGCGCAACACTAAATCTTCAGAGCGACGAATACTGGCAACTCATTTTGCGCAAGAATTAAAAGATTGGCTCAAGGGACAAAAGGAAGCAGATTTTGGAAGCTTCCCTAAAAGTGGAACGTACTGTTTTAATACTTCTCCTATAACCACATGGGGACCAAATGACAATTGTTCTGGGGCATACACATTGGGGACTGCACCAAACGCTATTTTTAAACGGTATGTTGTTTTTTCAAATGGATCATCTACACAGGTCAATGTAAATGCTACGGTTGAGTGGATGGAGTTATCAGTTGTCAATTCTGTTCCGCTAAATACCCAATTTACCGTATGGGAATAACAAATAAAAAAAAACTAGGTTTTACCTTAATTGAACTGATTCTTGCAATGTCGGTGTTTGCGGTTACGCTACCGGTAGTGTTTGGTCTATTTTTTTTAAATCTTCAAACTCGCACAAAAGTTTTAATATTACAACAAGTCAAAAGAAATGGAGATGACGCGCTTGCAATAATTGATGGTATGGTACATACGAGAGGATACTCTATTTACTCCGATCAGGCAATGACGATTGAAGTGTGCTCAACAATTTCTGGAAGCAGTACTCCTACAAGTTCTCAAACAGTCTATTTTAAAGATCCAGCCGGAACGCAATTTTACTTTGCACTTGATAATGGGAAAATTGCTTCATATTCTGCTTCAATGAGTCCAAATCCTGCGTATTTGACGAATAGTAAGGTTGAAGTTTCAAGTTTTAGTATTTCATGTGAGCGATCTGCAACGTTTAGTCCTCCACTCGTTTCAATTTCTTTTGTTGTTTCACAACTGGGCTCTCCAGTACGGCACGAAGAGAGGGCTTCTCTCAATTATCAGACGAAAACAAAGCTGCAGAATTATCAATAAAGTTTGAGGTGGAGAGGAGAGGAGAAAAGAGGACGGGAGATAAGCAGAAAGTCAAGCGTCTCAGCCTCTCTGTTTGTCTCTACTCCTCTACTCCTCCGCCCCACCCTATCACCCAATCTTCTCCTCCGCTCCTCTCTACTTGATTTTTATCAAGAATTCGCTCATACTGAAACATATGTCTGCAAATTTGGTGACACTTGATATTGGGGATGCTTTTTTGAAAATTGCACAGGTTGAACTGAAATCAGGCAAACCGGTTCTTCAGACACTCGCCTACGAACGTATTCCTATGAATGTATATATGAATGACTCTGATGAGGCCGAAAATAAATTGGTATTACTCATTCAAAAGATGCTCAAAGACTCAAAAGTATCTTCGGGCAACGTTTCAATTGTTATTCCTGATAGCCGAAGTTATACGCGGATTATAGAAATGCCGCTACTTACTGATAAGGAATTGGTTTCCGCCGTTAGGTACCAGGCGGAACAATTCATCCCCATTAAAATTGATGATGCAAATCTTGATCTTCAAAATCTTTCTGAAGATAAAAAAAATAGAAAATTAACGGTGCTTTTAGTTGCAAGTAATAAAAGCACTGTTATGAAAGTAAATCATATTGGAGAACGTGCTGGGCTTTCACCTATCTCTGTTGAAAATGAAACCTCTGCTGTGTTTAACCTACTAACAAATGTAATAAAAGTAGATAAAAAAGTACCCAAACCTCTTACCTATAGTCTTTTTGTTAACTTTGGATTTAGTGGAACGTCCCTTTCACTGTACGAAATAAGCTCACTTATTCTTTTACAAACACATGGATTTATGGTTGGAATGGAAATTTTTATGAAAGAAATAAAAACTAATTTCAACCTGGCAGAAGGCGAGATTGAAAAATTGCTTTTTTCGGTTGGTTTCACTAATGTCAAATCTTCAACAGATATTGGGCCAGTACTTTCTGCCCCTTATAATGAACTTGTAACAGAAATATCTCGATTTATGGTTGGCGCTCGTCAGAAATATCAAACTGCCATCTCTGAAATTCACCTATTTGGAGAATGTGCACATGTGCCTGGACTTGATGGGAAACTTTCCGGTTCACTTGGGCTTCCAGTCAAAAAATTTGATATGGCGTCATTTATCATACCCAATCAAGTCAGTGAATTCTTCAAGCATGATTTGACTTTGTTTGTTGCCTCAATTGGCGCAAACCTACCGTAACAATGGCTATTAAAAAACGAATCAATCTACTTCATGTACGTGATGTTGATGCCCGCGTCGAAACCTTTTTTTCATATCTAAGAAAAGCAACGATGATCCTAGGTATTTGTACAGTCGTTGTTTTTGGAATTTTGTTTTACAAAAAAACTACAGTTGAAGCTGAATATACGACCCAACTTGCTCAAAAAGAAGCGTTACTTAAAGAATCTTCACAGCTTGAAAGTCAGGCACGCAGGCTTCAGTATGTTTCAACAAAAAGCAGAGATTTAGCAAAACTTCTTGGGTCTGACCCGACCTTTATGAATTATTTTGCACTATTACAAGGAGCACTACCTACAAATTCGGGTAACCCGATCATTAATTCATTTGCAGTTACTAAAGAAAAAACTTTTTCTGCACTACTATCATTTTTAACGTACGAATCTGCGTATTTATTTCTTTCAAATGTTGAATCACAACAATTTAGTAGTGTTTTCAAGACCTTGACTGTTGACTCGATTTCGTTTGCTATTATTGAAAATAATGTAGATACTGCTGTTTCGATAAATTTATCAGGAACATTTAAATGAAAATAAATTACAAATTACTACGAGTTGTACGAACTAATGTAATCTACATTATAGGGTTTATTACCTTTGTTTTGCTCTTGAGTATTTATTCCTATATTCAGATTAAGAGTATTTTAGCAACGCAAAATAAGATTGTTCAGACAAAACGTGAAATTGCAGAACTACACAGCCAACAGCAAGTTCTTGCACATTTTAATCCAGACGAACTAGATAAGCTATCAAAAAAGCTTAATGATATATTGCCCGGAAATGAAGATTATTTTTCGATTTTTAATTCTCTTGAAAAAATGGCGAGTGCTACCGGAATAACGTTTACATCTTTTACGTCCCCCTTTGGTGGAGCAAGTCTAGACGGAGTTTCGGTAACTGCACAAGCGAGTG
>MFZQ01000023.1 GCA_001789445.1 Candidatus Roizmanbacteria bacterium RIFCSPHIGHO2_02_FULL_40_13b
CTAATGTGTTTAGCAAATACTGACGTGGTGAACTGAACATCTCAGGTCTGCAAAATCGATAGTGGAATTCGCACACATACTCCGGTAACTTTTCATGACTCACATGATGATACATTCTCCTGATAAAGGTACGCATTACCCCAAACATACCTTCAATCTCGGAGGTCTTTCCAAACTCCCACTTCTTGTGAATATCAACCACATGTGACACTGGATGCCACTTCTCAATATTGGCATACAGAGAAGAACCATCGGTGTTGAGCTGACTATCAGGCTGTATATATGCCTTGATGAATGAGACGGCCTGTGCTCGATTGACGGTGTCAGTATCAAATACCCGGTAGGCAAGCTTCTTGGTTCCCATCTGTTTACCCATAAGGATTGCTCGTCCTTTCCATCCACCAAAGTATACCTCATCCAACTGGACGATATGACTGAGGAGCGGTGTGTAGGAGGGAAGGTGCGTTCTAAACAAGTCAAAGTGATGTCTGACGGCTTTTTCAGACAGATCAACCGTATCACTCGTTTGCTGTACCGGCATTCGTTTTGTCCAGCACCACAAGATGAGCCAGAACTGCGGTAGTGATAACTTCATATTGGAAAGCCAAGTATGGGAGAGGAGGGAAAACTTGAGTCGACAGGCTCGACAACGATATCGAGCTTCATACCGAACCACATCATACCTACGACAGGTGGGACAAAACAAATGATTCCCGAATACTGTTTGTTTCAGAAACTTTCTAATCTTCGTCTCAGACGGTACTTGATTTAGATGGTACATATATACTCATTTTAGTGAGTTTGTACCAACAGGGTATGATTACCCTTTTAAACCCAGTTGACAAACCAATCATTCTCTGTTACGATTGCCTATCATAAAAGCTTATGGCTGTAATTGAAAGAATTCGACATGCACATCATGACCGGCAAGCAAGAAGTGAACTTGCGACTTTTGCCGCACAGCTCCCACTTTCCGAAGAACCCGTCGATTGGCAAACATTGAGACAGGATAATCCCCAGTTTGAAGACTATTTAACTACCTTAGAATCTGCTGATAGTTTATTAGCACGTGCGTTGGGTAGACCGCAAGATGTTTTTTATGGAACTGCAGATGACTTACGGGGATATTTAGTTATAGAAAGAGCTGGAGAAAGACCGACACATCGTCACAAAGTTGCACTCATGCAGCAAGGTGCATCTACTTCGCAAGAACCAAGTCATAGAACAGAACCATTTCTCAGTAATGTTGTTCAATTAACACTTGGACACATCGGTGCAGATCCAGAGTTGACAGCAGCGGTTTTTGAGCAAGCACACCATACTTATCGAAACAGAAACTTGCATTCTAGAAATTTTAAGTACTTACCTATCAACGACGATTGGAGATTAGATTGGGAACAAAGTAGAGAGCATGGAGACAATGTAACTGCAATCTACCTTACTCCTATATATAAGCCAGAGTATGAAACCGGGTGGGAAGCTAAGATTTTTGAAGGCATTGCACCTGACATTGCGCCCGATGCAGTACAAGAAGCTGTAATGCAAAGAGCCGAATCATATCCCTACTTTGGACTAGTTGCGGTGAAAATAGTTGCGGTTCCGGCTTCAGATATACGACACGATTCTATAGTAAACTTACTCAACCAATCAGGATGGCGTAAACCCACTGGGGAAGAAGTTGGAAAAGAGGTACCACCTGATAATAGAGACTCTGCCAGATACAATACGTTCCTTAGACACACTGATTCTGATGGGACCCTTCCAATTGTAGAGGTGGAAAAACGCGGCTCAATAGAGAGAATGGGTCAGGAATCTACATATATCGGTGCATACCCTTCAGATACGATGAAGAGACATTTCGAGCAGGTAGTTCTTGATGGTATGAGTCAAGCTACCAGCGATGTTATACGTGCAAATTTTGCAAGGGCGCAAGAAGCAAACAAGGACAGAATTACTCTCAATGCAAGCAAGCTAGTATACCAAGCATTTGAAGCAATGGGATATCGAAAACTTGAAGAATATGACTTTAGTACATATGGTTTGCAACTTGCTGAGGTAGTTGTTGAGCAAATGATCCAAATGCTTTCTGGTATGCCTCAATATCAAGAAACCGCAGAAAAACTTCGACAGATCAGAGAGCTTGCCAAGCGAGAAGACGACCCAGACAAAACGGGAGTTTCTAACTATGGTTGGGATCCAAAAAAAGTATCGCTCGTACTTCCATTTCAACCTTCAGCCTAATCCCCCCAGGTCCACACAAATATACTAAGTAAAAGATTTCCCTTTCTAACTGCCCAAACATTAAGTTTTGCAGCATATAATCCGTGGACAACATCCTTCTCATTATGTACGATCTCAACAATGTCACCAAAAGATGCAAAAAAATACAAAACTGATCTAAGTATTAGGCTTATGGAGTTAGGAAACTTAATTATAGCAAGTATAATTGTCAATCAATTACTTGAGCGAAATAAGTCATTGTTATTAATAATTGGTGGATCTATAATTGGCGTATTACCATATTTAGTTGGTTATTTAATTCGAAAATAATATGGATAGCTTACTTTTAACCTATATAGTCATTGGAGTTATCGTCGTTATAGGAGGGGTGTTGGTAAAAAAATACGTTAAGTAAGTAGAAATGTCGTAGCTCCATTTTCCACCTTTCCCAGATCGACTAAGTAATAACTTGACCACTTACTGCAACTTGTTCCGCCTCTACAATTCGTGCTCGTATATTTTCAATAATATCTCTGCTAGCAGTAAGTTTTTCGACACTACCTATAAATGGTTCTGGATTTATTGTCGGATCTGCTATAAATCCGGATTCATCATGACATACGTCGAAAGATTGAAATCTAAATACTTTGCCAACGCTTGTTCTATCTACTACGTCTTCAATACCAAGTTCTGTTAGTCGTGCTCTAATAAAAGTAAATGATTCATATCCTCGACCTAAAAGCAGTAATCCATGTTCGACATCTGACATGCCACCCGGTAATTCTTCACTCGTACGAACAAAGCCAATTGAATCTGACATCCAATCACTATGCCATTCTTCTGGTACTCCAAATATTTCATCTAGTTGTGCAGGTGGTACGGAATATAATCGTCCTGGTTCTGCAAAACCAGTATGAAACCTTCTTCTTTCGTCATTCATGACGATAGTATAAGGTCGATCATTTATCTTGTCAAGAGGGGTATCTTGAGTAGTTGTGGGTGTGTCAAGGATCGAATCCCGCTTTGCGGGACCTTCGGCCCGTGACCTCGTTCTTACCTGCCCGCTGTACAAAGTGGGCGCACCAGGGATCGAACCTGGGACCTCGTTCTTATCAGGAACGCGCTCTACCACTGAGCCATGCGCCCAATCTCTTTACTTTACCGGCAATGAACGAACGCGCCCTGCCTGCCGGCAGGCAGGTCTACCACTGAGCCACACACCCATTTTCCACCCTCCAATTATACTTTACTCTTGCCTTTTTTAAAATAAGAGAATATACTGCGCTCTAAGATGATATTGTCTGACGTTGACATAAAAAAAGCACTTGCATCAAAATATATTCGCATTCTTCCAAAACCAGATCTTAAAACCCAACTTTCCTCATGTTCAATTGATTTTCGTCTTAGTAATTTATTTTACGTTTTTGAGCATTCCAAGTTTGCGCTCCTTGATCCACATGATAAGGATTTACAGATTCCCGCACGAAAAATTGCAGTGAAAAAGGGTGGGCGGTTTGTGATGCATCCAGGCGCATTTGTAATTGGCTCAACCATTGAACGTGTGGAGTTGCCCGATGATTTAGTTGGACGAGTTGAGGGTCGTTCCTCCCTCGGCCGACTGGGAATTGTCATCCATTCAACAGCACCACTTTTTGACCCAGGGTGGCGTGGGCAACTTACGCTTGAATTGGGAAATATTGGAGTTATGCCCGTCGCTCTATACCCAGGCATGCGGATTTGCGCAATGACATTTGAAAAACTGTCCACACCCTCAAGCATGCCGTACTATAAAAAGAAAGGGGCAAAATATCTCAACCAAAAAGGTCCCACAGTTAGTAAAATAGTTAAGGATATTAAATAATTACAGTGTCATCCCCGACCTGATCGGCCTTGCCTGCCGGCAGGCAGGGGATCTATTCAAATAGATTCCCGCCTTCGCGGGAATGACAATTTATCGTTATGAAACTGAAAATCAAACGAATTGACAAAACACTTCCACTTCCCGAATACCAAACGAAGGGCGCAGTCGCTTTTGATCTCTATGCTCGAGTTGAAACTGTTATACCTCCATTTAAACCAACGCTTATTCCATTAAATATTATCGTCAAAGTACCTACCGGTTATTTTTTTATGCTTGCTTCCCGAAGCTCCACTCCTATGAAAAAAGGACTTATGGTTTCAAATGGAATTGGAGTTATTGATCAAGATTATTCTGGTGATACGGATGAAGTGATGCTTCTGGCGCTCAACTTCACAGAGAAGAATGTAACAGTAGAAAAGGGGGAACGAATTGCCCAAGGCCTTTTGATTAAAATATCACAAGTTGAAAAATTTGTAGAAGTTAATAAAATGGATGAAAAATCTCGCGGCGGATTTGGAACAACAAACCGAAAGTCCTGAGCGAAGTCGAAGGAATAATATGAAAAATGCACTCGAACAAACGTATTTAGATTTGCTCAAAGATGTATTGAAAAATGGAGTATATAAGGATGATCGCACGAAAACAGGCACAAAAAGTGTGTTTGGACGACAAGTGCGCTTCGATTTATCCAAAGGATTTCCTCTCTTAACTACTAAAAAAATGTTTCTCCGGGGAATTATTATTGAGCTTCTGTGGTTTTTAAATGGCGATTCAAATTTACAATATCTTGCGCAAAACAATGTTCATATTTGGGACGACTGGCCGTATAAGAACTATGTAGCACGAAACATGAAGCATGTAACACAGGAAGAGTTTATTGAAAAAATTAAAACGAATGATGCGTTTGCTAAAAAATGGGGAAATCTGGGACCCGTATATGGATATCAGTGGCGGCATTGGAAAAAACCGGGGGGAGGGGAGATTGATCAAATTGCGCAAGTAATTGATCGAATAAAAAAAGTTCCGCATGATCGACGACTTATCGTTTCTGCATGGAATGTTTCCGATATTGAGGAGATGGCAATTGCCGGACTCCCGCCATGTCATTCACTCTTTCAATTTTATGTTTCGAATGGAAAACTTTCCTGCCAACTTTATCAACGAAGCGCTGATTTATTCTTGGGAGTTCCATTTAATATCGCCTCATACGCCCTTCTTACCCTCATGGTTGCTCAAGTGTGCGGCCTGAAACCGGGGGATTTCGTACATACATTTGGAGATGTGCACATTTACTCAAATCATATTTCTCAAGTAAAAGAGCAACTGAAACGAAAGTCATTTAAAGTTCCAAAAATGGTTATTAATCCAAAAGTAAAAAATATTTTCAAGTTTAAAGTGGAAGATTTTACGCTTGTTGGATACGAATCACACCCAAGTATCAAAGCCCCGATCGCAATTTAACATCATGATCACCATCATCGCCGCAGTCGCAAAAAACAATGTAATCGGTAACAAAAATGATCTTCCCTGGTATCTTCCTGAAGATCTAAAACACTTCAAAGAAATAACAACAGGACATACGGTGATAATGGGCCGAAAAACATATGAGTCGATTATTGCTCGACTGGGCAAGCCATTACCTAATAGAAAGACTGTCGTAATAACTAGAAATCAAGATTATACTGTTCCAGCTGAAGTTGAAAAGTTTGAGTCACTTAAACAGGCGCTCGATACTCATCGAGAAGATGTCTTCATCATCGGCGGGGCCTCAATTTTTGAACAAGCCTTGCCACTTGCAGATACGTTGATCATCACTCATGTAAAAAAAGAGTATCCTGGAGATACATTTTTTCCAGAAATTGATCCTACAATCTGGAAAGAAACAAATCGAGAAGATCACGACGAATATTCGTTTGTATCATATAAAAAGCTGATATAATATCTCCATGAATAAAGCACATAAGATGGATCTTCTAGTCGCTCTGTATATTTTCTTGCTTTGTGCGGCAGAGCTTATGGGTGGAAAAACATTTCCAATTATTTCATCTGGAGCGATTAAGCTAAATGCAAGTGTTGCTATTTTTCTTATCCCCTTCATTTTCTCAATTAATGATGTTATTACTGAAGTGTATGGGCCAGAGCGTGCGCGAAATGTGATCCGTTCAGGACTCCTCGTAATTTCTCTCATAATCGGATTTGGAATGTTGGCAACATCACTTCCTCCTTCAATGCGTTTTCAACTTACTGAAAGTGCATACGACACCATTTTTCAGCAATCAATTCGAATCAGTTTGGCAAGTTTAATCGCATTTGCACTGTCTGATTTTTTGGATGTATATCTTTTTTCAAAAATTAGAAAAGCATTGGGAAAACAAAACTTATGGCTTCGAAATAATGTTTCAAACATTGTTTCTCAGTTGATAGATACAGTAGTATTCATGATGCTTGCATTTTATGCACTTAATAATCCATTGGGTCAAAATGTCGCATTTTTATCGAGCTTGATTTTGCCATACTGGCTTCTCAAATGCTTTATGTCTGTAATTGAGACTCCATTTGTATATTTAGGAGTTAGCTGGCTTAAAAGAGATTCCTCATGAAAATTATTCTTGCGGTAGTCACTTCGATAAATGGAAAAATAACAAGAGGGAGTGATCCTGATGTTCATTCCTGGACATCAGGCGAAGACGCAAAATATTTCTCCAATGTAATCAAGGAAAATAATCTCATTGTCATGGGAAGTAAAACATATAAAGCCGCACGAGAGAAAATGAATCACGAACCAGGAAAGTTGAGAATAGTATTAACAAAAAATCCAGAAAAGTATTCAAAAGAAGCGATTCCAAATATACTTGAGTTCACATCCAAATCTGTTCGAGAGATACTTGAGAACCTCACTTCTCGAGGTTTCAAACAACTTCTTCTTACCGGAGGAAGCGAAATTAATGGACTTTTTCTAACAGAAAATGTTGTTGATGAACTATGGATAACCATTGAGCCACAGCTTTTTGGTGAAGGAAGACCATTGTTTGAAGCACCCGGAGTTGATCTTACGCTAAAGTTACAGAGTTCAACACAACTGAATGACCAAGGGACTATTCTACTTAAATACAAAGTTCTGGACACTTCGGGTGTGTACTAGAGCTTTATAACAGTCCAAATCAATTAAAATGAAAATTTCTTCGAAAAGTCAGGTAATAAATTTCCTCGATTCATATATTCCTCGCGATAAACAGTATGTGTTCCAGGGAGAAGCCGGGCTTTCTCGTATGAAGTACCTAATGAGTCTCCTCGATAATCCACAAGAAAAAGTAAAAATTATCCATATTGCCGGAACAAGTGGGAAAGGCTCAACCGCATATTTTACAAGTCGTATTTTGCACGATCAAGGTTTCACAGTAGGTCTAAGCGTTTCTCCACATCTCATCGATTTTCGCGAACGGTGTATGATCAACGACCAGTATCTAAATTGGGAAGAAGTCGAAAGATTTATTGAACAAATTAGGGCGGCCATTGTAAGGGTAGAGGAGAGTGCGCATGGGAAACCTACGTATTACGAGGTTGTAACGGCTCTCATGTTTACCATTTTTGCAGATAAAAAAGTAGATTATGCAGTTGTTGAAACGGGACTCGGGGGAACATATGATGGTACAAATGTGATTTTGAATCCAAATAAAGTGTGCATCATCACTAAAATTGGGTTTGATCATATGGAGATACTCGGAAATACAGTATCCGAGATTGCCGCCCAAAAAGCAGGAATAATCCAGAAGGGAAATATGACATTTTCGACGATTCAAGATGAATCGATAAAAAAAGTTCTTGATGAACGAGCTCTTGCGCAAAATACTCAATTAATTTATGTTGAACCCAAAATTGATTCTGGCCTCAAACTCTCACTTCTTGGGGAATTCCAAATTGAAAACTGTGCACTTGCACTTGCGACGGTGAGATATTTGGAGAAGAGAGATGCATGGAAATTAGAGACGAAGAGACTGGGAGACTCGTTGAGACTTATTGAGATTCCGGGGAGGATGCAAAAAATCGTTTATAAGAAAAAGGAGATTATACTCGATGGCGCACATAATCCACAAAAAATGGCTGCGCTCATACAAAGTTTAGATAAACTTTATAAGGGGCAAAAGCTTGACTTTCTAATCGCACTCAAAAAAGGAAAAGATTATGAAAGTGTTCTCAAACTAATAATTCCTAAAGCTTCCTCAATCACTTTTACCGCTTTTTTCTTAAACAAGCAAGGATTTCCGATACAAGCGGAGGATCCAGCCAATCTTCAAGCTCTTGCTACAAAAATAGGCTACGATTCATCAGTAGTTATAAAGGATCCTAAAAAAGCGCTTGAAGAAGCACTCAAAAAGAGTCATGACCCCCTCATCATCACCGGCTCATTTTATCTTTTGAGTGAACTGTATGTCATTCTGAACGAAGTGAAGAATCTAGGTGTTTAGACTTTTGTTTAGTATAATCTGTCTATGGACCCAACCCCAGAAGGAGCACCAATAACAACCGAACGACTTCAAGAATTATTGCGCGTTGTTGAACCATTACAACCAACGATGAGTCGTACACTTAGGTGGCAAGGGGAATACGATATGGTACCCGGAACCCAAGAAAGTGTCGCCACACATCAGGAAGACATGAACGCCTATGCCAAATATCTTTTTGAAGGATTTCCATTTGAGGGACTTACTGAAGAAGTCAAACTTCAAATTTTACTCATTAATATGATTCATGATCTTGATGAGTGGAAAGATGGGGATACTAGTATTAGAGAGCAAGAGAAAATGACTGTCGAAGAACTTGAAAGGCGAAGTCAAAATAAAAAAATGTCCTTCGACCGATTAGCTCAATCGCATAATTTTCCAGGAGAAATCCGTGCGATATATGATGCATTTGAACACAGACATGATATTCATCATACTCGGCCATCATGGATAAGTCCTATTGCTCTTGCATATAGTGGATTACTTGATCGGACCCAAGGTGTGGTTTTTAAGACATTTTATAGCACCCAACCGAAAAACGAGGACATAGATTCCTCACTTTCCCGTATTGCTCGAGAGTTTGATCTCCTTTCTCAATTCTTACCAATCACACCTGAAAACACATTTCAGCTTATTCAACTTAAAGATCATGTTGATAAGCTTGTTAGTACCGGTATCTTTGATCGTGGGGCAGTATTCCAGAGCGAGAAGGACGATTCCGAAAAAGACTCTCATGTCCCATATATCATTAGAGGTGAAAAACAGTTAGCAGACTTTACTGAAGGGGCACGATCGCTTGTCGCTATGGAAAGAGCGACTAATACAGTAGTTGTGGGCCAAGATATTCCTGTTGTTATTGAAGGAAAAGGAAGACAAGTTCTCTTACCTGGTGATTTTAGGCCAGTTCGTGCAATAATTCCCCCAGAATATTTTGGAGAACAATTTGCACATCTTAATTCAAAAGACAGAGCACACGCAATTCGAGAAGTATTATTGAGAAATCAGATAGCCGCAATTAATTGGATGAGGGGACCAATTGAACGTAGCACGTTTGGTCAATTATCTGGAAAATTAGTTGTTCCTTCATTTGATCCAAGTGCAATTGAGGTAGGAGAAGAAGGAACCGTATATGCTCAATTAGCATTGGGTAATTCTAGTGCATCTCAAAAATTGCTATTCGACCCTACTGAAGTAAATCCTATGTTTAGATTATTTGTTAATCCTGCAGGCTCGTTAATGACTGATAATGAGTTATCAAGAAAGGCTAGAGAGATAGTAGGTCCAAGCTTTGACCCCCAAAAACATCTCCATTATCAAGATGGCAAACCTATTGCGCTTCAAATCCCTGTCAGTACATATGCGGTTCGAGATCCTGCCCACGCACCAACTGAAATTGACATCTCAGAAATACTTAAGAATGCTACACCATCACGTGAGCAGATAGATAGACATTTAGGAGTTGTAGATTGGGTGGACAACCCTTCAAAGCTCCCGACAACAACTGGTCCTTCTATTATCCTTGGTCAAACGCAAGCAGTACAATTTCCAACAGATACTATTGGAGTAATTAGTCAACGATTGCAGAGTGCGGGTCAAACAATTAAACGTCATGGTGGTGCCCGAATTATTGATCCAGGTTTCGGAACCAAACAGAGATTTGGTATCGATACTCCTTCAGGTGTGCCAATTAGAACAGAGTTTGAAACATATAGTGGACAAGGGCAACCAGTAGGAGATCAAAACCTTGTTATTTATCTGTATCCTGCGGCAAAAGGAGCTTAGCCATAACTTCTTTCCTCAACCATATTTCTTAGTCATATTATTTAATATCTGTAAAAACAGTGCCTGGCCACGCCGGAGGTGGTTAGGCATGACTTTTGCATTTTTTAACAACCTTATTGAGTAACTCTATTAAAAAGTGACATGAACAGTGCCTATCCACACCTGGGGTGGATAGGCACGACTTATGTCACTTGTACAAAACAGAGAAATTATTCGACTATCTTGAAATCCGGTCTTCGTTTCAACTAGAATGAAGTAATGAATAAGAATTTTGCTTCATTTGCGGCCCAGAAAAATCGGAACTTTTTTATCGCGAGTACCAACTTATTCATGTTTATGCCACATTTTTTTTCCGTCGGTCCACTTTTCAAAACACTCTTTTCTCCCTGGAAGAACCTAAAAACAGGTAAAACTACGGCCGGATTTTCATTTGAAGAATGGTGGAACAGATTTACATTTAATGTAATTTCCCGTTTTGTAGGCGCAGGCATGCGAGGAGCCATTATCGGAACATATTTACTATTACAAGTTGTTTTTGTTCTTTGTTTGCCATTTGCGTTTATCATCTATAACCTGATTAGTCCACTTTTATTTGCATTTCAAGGAACTGATTCCGAAACTCAAAAACAAAAAGCACGAGAAGAGTTCATAAAAAATCATAGTCTGAATCAGAGCTCTCAAACAGCGGTTTCTACTTGGTATGACAGTTTAAATAGCAATATTTCGAATAAACCGTGGTATGACCTTAGTCGATTACTCTCAACACCGCCTATTGGACGTGATTGGGCCGCCGGATACACCCCAACGCTTGACCAGTTTGCGACCGAAATTGCCAAAGAAAGCAATACGGTCAAAAAACTTATTGGACGCGATAGCGAAATTACGCACATTGAACAGGTTTTGACTAAGTCTAATGAAGCAAATGTCGTTCTCGTCGGTGAAGATGGAGTAGGGAGACACTCTGTTGTGCAGGCACTTGCTGATCGGATGTATGCGGGAACATGTAATCCGGTACTCGTATACAAACGAATTATGAAAGTTGATATGGAGAAGGTTTTGGCCCAATCACCTGACTATGTAACTCGAGAACAAATAATGAAAGATCTTTTGAAGGAAGCCGCAACTGCTGGAAATATCGTTATATTTATCGATGATATTGACAAATATGTATCGAGTGATGAGGATCGAGTTGACCTCTCAACAGTTTTGGAGGAGTATGCAAGCGGTTCAAAAATCCAATTTATTGGAGTTACTACCCCATTTTTTTACCAAAAATACATTTTTAAAAATGAAAAAATTGCTTCGCTCTTTGAAAAAATAGAAGTAGCAGAGGTAAATGCCTCGCAAGCAGTGCCAATTCTTCTTTCGATTGTTCCAAACTTCGAAAGTCGATTTAAAATAACAATTCCATATGAATCTGTTTCTGAATGCATCTCAAAATCTGATTATTATATTACCACAGCTCCATTTCCTGAAAAAGCAATAGATTTACTCGATGAAGTTTGTTCATATACGGTAAACAATAAATTACCTGCTGTTACTCCAGAAATAATAAACCAAATAATTGAAACTAAAACACATGTTCCTATAAATATTGACGACTCCCTAAAACAGAAGTTAGTAAACCTTGAAACCACATTGAAAAAAGTAATCATCGCCCAAGATGAGGCAGTAAATAAACTTTCTGGGGCAATTCGAAAATCATTTGTGATTGGTAAAACACGAAAAAAACCGCTTGCAAGCTTTTTATTTTTAGGACCAACAGGAGTAGGGAAAACAGAGACTGCAAAAGCAGTAGCAACTGTTTTTTTTGATAGTTCCGACAAAATGATTCGCTTTGATATGTCTCTTTATCAATCAAAAGATAACATACCACAACTTATTGGATCAGCTACAACGAATGATCCAGGACTCCTTGCAAAAGCAATTCGAGAAAAACCATATGGAGTACTCCTTCTTGATGAAATTGAAAAAGCTGATCATGACTTACTCAATATTTTTCTTACGCTTCTTGATGAAGGATATTTTACCGACGGGTTTGGGAAACGAGTGGATTGTCGAAATCTTATGGTAATTGCAACTTCAAATGCAGGGGGAGACTTTATTTATGAAGGAAATACCACATCACTTATTGATCATCTGGTCGAAGAACATATTTTTAATCCAGAATTCTTAAACCGATTTGACGATGTGATTACGTACAAAGCGCTAAATGGGGAAAGTATAACAATACTTGCAACACGCATGCTCAATTCGATAAAGTCTGATATTGAATCCAAACAAGGCGTGCATATTACGGTAACTCCGACTTTCATCACCAACCTCGTAGAAAAAGGGTATAACGTGAAATTTGGAGCTCGAAATATGGCTCGAATCATACGAGATGAAGTAGAAAATAAGATTGCCGCACAAATCCTTGACGGAAGCATAAAAAAAGGTGGTACAATCTCTTTTTGACTATGGGTTATTTAATCACGATTGAAGGTGGAGAGTATGTTGGCAAAACTTCAGTAGCTATTCCTGCGGTACTTTCTTTTTTTAAACAAGCTGGATATGACGCAATAACTAGCAGAGAGCCTGGTGGAACCCCAAAAGGGGAAGCCATTCGGGCTGAAATATTCACCAAACTCAAAAAAGGGGCAAGCCAGTTACAATTAGCAAAACTTTTTAACAAAGCTCGTAAAATTCACATAAATGAAATTATCAAACCATATTTGGGATCATTAAAAGAGAAAAAAGCTGTTGTCATTCTCGATCGGTATCTTGACTCAACTCGAGTATATCAAGGACTAGAAGGTGGGGTTGATTTGAAAACAATTCATGATCTTGAAAAAAGGTATGTTGGTTCTTTTTTTCCCGACTTAACTATTATTCTTTATTTCCCAGAAAAGATTTTTGAAAAAACTCTTGTCGCTCGGATGAAGGGAGATTTAGCAAGTCGAGACTATACAGAATGGGATAAGAGTTCAACCGCAGATCACCTAAAAAGGCAAAGAAAGTATCTGTCGTTGCCCAAGCTTGCCAAGAAGCTGCATGAAAACCGTCAATTTGCTCTTATTGATGCATCAAAAAGTCCAAAAGATGTGGCAAAATTATGTATTGACTCTTGCAAAGCTCTATTATGAACCTTGAAGGTTTTTAAATTCATTTCCTCTCGATTTGACAATCATGATGCTCAATGATATAAACAGATAATGGATAAAGTGGATAATAAGCTCATGGGGCTTGTAGTAGTTTTTTTTCTAGTTTTCGGGCTTTTTGCCGCAAATGTATTGTTTGCCCCCCAAATCAAACAGATTCGGGCACGAAATGCTATACCTTCTGCAACCAAATCAGCTCTATTTTCAGATGTTAGGACGCTTACAACAAATGGCACTGATAAGGCAACATTAAGTGTATTTATTCGTGCAGATGATGAACGAGCAATTGCAAATGTTCCTGTAAAGATTACAACCTCACTTGGTACTGTGATTCCAACAGAAACAACTTCTAATGAAAATGGTATTTCATCATTCTTTTTTACCTGTACAAGTCCTGGTACTGCCCAACTGGGAATCCTTGCAAACGGGCAAGCTGTTGGAAATCAAGTATCAGTTGTGTGCCAGTAATATGAAAATACGAAAAGTAGTTATTCCTGCCGCGGGTTTTGGAACTCGTTTTTTACCCCAAACAAAGGCAATTCCCAAAGAGATGCTTCCGATTGTCGATAAGCCTGTGATTCAATATGTGGTTGAGGAAGCCGTTGCTTCGGGGATAGAGGATGTCGTAATTGTAACGGGATACAGCAAACGAACAATTGAGGATCATTTTGACAGTCCCAATGCAGACCTCATCAATAATCTTAAGCTTGGACATAAGGAACATATGATCGAAAGCATTCAAAAAATTGCTGATATGGCCAATTTTATTTATATCCGTCAAAAGGGACCCTATGGAAATGGAACTCCTGTATTAACTGCAGAGCCTATTATTGGCAATGAAGCCTTTGCAGTTATGTGGGGAGATGAATTTATTTATTCTCAACCTCCACGTCTTGCACAAATGATGGAGGTTTATGAAAAGTATGGGGGAGTTGTAATATCAGGTGTACGAATTGAAAAAGAAAGTCTTTCCCGATATGGAATTGCTGACATTGATCATGTTGAGGGTAATGTATTTAAAATTAAGAAGATTGTCGAGAAGCCTGCGGCCGATGAAGCGCCTTCGGACCTTGCAACTCATGGAGCATATATTCTTCCTCCATCAATTTTTGGTGCGCTTAAAAGTGTTGCGCCAGGAAAAGGGGACGAAATATGGCTCGTTGATGCAATAAATATCTTGAGAGATCAAGGGGTTCCTATTTATGCGTGTGAAATTGAGAATGGTAAGTATTATGACACTGGAAACAAGCTTGAGTACATGAAAACAGTTATCGATCTTGCTCTGCAGCACCCCGATGTAAATGGGGAATTGAAAGAGTACCTACGAACGCTTAATTTAGATTAGTATGGCTAAAATCCCACTCGTTGACTCCTCTGACAATATACTTGGATATAGTGAGAGAAGTCAAATAAGACAAACAGATATATACAGAGTTTCTGTTTTATGGATACAAAATTACGAAAACGATCGCGTGTTACTTGCTCAGCGAGCTTTGACAAAAGATCATGATCCAGGAAAGTGGGAACCAGCAGTCGCTGGAACTGTTGAAGAAGGTAAAACATATTTAGAAAATATTCTTCAAGAAGTACGGGAAGAAATTGGCCTTAAAATAAAGGAATTGGATCTTAAGATAGGGCCAAAATTATTTCTCGATCAAGGTTGGACATTTTTTTCGTCAAATATTCATTCTAACATTAGATTCAGCTATTGAAGAGTTTACTATCCAAGAGGATGAATTAATCAAGATTAAATGGTGGAGTAAAGATAAAATTGCTGTGCTTCTAAAAGAAAAACGAGATACTTTTACCCGAAACTTCGATACAATCTGGAATGCCCTCAAATAATTGTACACTTCGGGTGTGTACTAAGTCGTTGTAACAATCTAAAACTATCACTTTGCGGTATATAAACTGTAGACAATGACCTTCTACTCTTCTAGAATTCATCAATATGCCAAGAAGAGAGTTACCTTTCGAAAATAATGGTTATTACCATGTTTTCAATAAAATGATCGATCGACATAGAATTTTTACATATAATATGTATGCTGAAAGATTTATGAAGCTAGCACAGTACTACAGATCCACGGAGTCAAAAATTAGATTTTCAAAACTAAGACAAATGAGTGATTTTGAGCAGCAGACAGTATGGAAAAAAGTAGGATTACAGAAAAACTTACGTATAAAAATTATTGCATACATATTAATGCCGAACCACTTTCACTTTATACTTCAACAAAAAGCAGATAATGGTGTTAGTACATTTCTTCATCATATGATCGATTCATTTACTCGATTTTATAATAGTAAAAATCATAGAAAAGGACCCATATTTTTAACGCAATTTAAGTCAGTTAGAATAGTAAGTCAAGAACAACTTAGCCATACATCCAGATATATTCATTTAAATCCATATACAAGTAACATTGTTAAGAATGTGGAGAACTTGGTATCTTTTAAATATTCTTCTTTTCAGCACTTTCTTAGTCCGGGTTTAAGTTCTTTTTGTGAACCAAAAATTATCTTGGAATTATTTAGTAAAGATCCTTTAGTGTATAAAGATTTTGTCGTTTCTCATGCTGAACATCAAAAGTCATTAGGCTACATAAAAGATATGGAAAAAGTGAGAAAAAATGGGAAACATCCATTTTAGATTGTTACAACTATATTGTACACACCCGAAGTGTACAAAAGTGTACTGAAAAAGTATTTACGCACGCTGAATTTAGACTAAATCTATCTTCCATTTTCTAGTTGCCTATGGTACAATACTTTCAGTTATAAACACATGCGGTTATAATTCTCCTGCCTTGGGTCCCGAGCGAAGTCGAGGGATCGAGTGGCCACAACCGCAGCGGAACCTCGCCCAAAGGGCGGGTAAAGGAGAATGCAAAAATATGAATAAAGTTACTCCACAGGATTTATTTACAGTTGGTGCCCACTTGGGCCACAAGTCGTTTAAGGTTCACCCTCGTTCTCGTCAATACATTTACCAAATCGATAGTGGTACCTCTATTATCGATCTTTTTCAAACTGCTACCGAACTCGAAAAAGCAAAAAAGGTTGCGTATGATTTAGGAAAAGATGATAAAGTCTTACTTATCGTTGCAACAAAAAAGCAAACAAAAGAAATGATTGCCGCAGTTTGCGTCGAAAATGACATTCCATTTCTAACGAACAAATGGGTTGGGGGATTTATTACAAACTTTTCAGCAATTTCACAAAATATAAAAAAACTTTCGACTCTTCAAGAAGAGCGTGATGGGGGAGAATGGAGTCAGTTTGTGAAACATGAACGGGTTGAACTTGAAAAAAAATTAAACCGAATTGCGAATATATATTCAGGGGTAGCTAAACTGACAAAGACCCCAAGCGCTCTTTTTATCGTAGATATTAAGAAAGAGGCAAATGCGGCATCTGAAGCGCGAAAAGAACATATTCAAACGATTGCAATCGTTGATACAAACACCAATCCAGATCTTGTTGATTTTCCAATTCCTGCAAATGATGATGCAATCTCAAGCGTTATGTTTATTACAAAAGAAATTATTAGTGCATACGTTGAGGGACGATCAAATATAGGAAAGACTGTAGGGGAGGGTTTAAAACCCTCCCCCACAAAAAAGGAAAAAAAATCATGACACTTGACGCCACAAAACTAAAGGAACTGCGAGAATTAACGGGAGTTTCATTCAGTCTGTGTAAAAAGGCACTTGATGAATCGGGAAATGATATTGAAAAAGCAAAAAAACTTCTAAACGAGTGGGGGATTGAGAAAGCTGCCTCAAAAGATGGTCGTGAGACTAAGGAAGGAGCAATTTTTTCATATATTCACCATAATAAAAAAATTGGTGTACTTGTCGAGCTTTTGTGTGAAACCGATTTTGTAGCTAAAAATTCTGATTTTGAAACACTTGGAAAACATATTGCCAGTCAAATTGCGTTTTTAAATCCAAAAGATGCAGCGATTCTTTTGAAATCTGAGTCTGTTCGTGAACCAGGAAAGACAATTGATGTACTCATCAAAGAAAGTATCCTCAAAATAGGAGAAAACATCATACTGGGAAGATTTACCAGATATGAGATATAATTTTTATTGCTTTGCTTGATACCTATTTCTCAAACAAGTGGGGCCCCCGCTTTAAACTGGCACCCCAGTTGTTCTCGAAATAGGTACCTACGCTCAGTAAATCCTTTGCATTCTTTTCCTCCTTGTGCTATAAATACTAAGATGATCGATCAAAACGTGTATAAGCAACTTCGAGAAAAGGCAGAAAAAGCTATTGAATATGTGCGTGACGAGCTTATGACAATTCGAACCGGAAAAGCAAGTCCTTCATTTGTTGAAAGTTTACTCGTTCTAACGTACGGTGGAACCACAAAACTTAAAGTTCAGGAGCTTGCAACAGTTTCTGTCGCAGGGCCAAATGCTCTAACCATAAATCCATTTGATGCATCAACGGTGCAAGATATAGAAAAAGCAATTCTGGCCTCCCCCTTAGGTCTCACTCCACGAGTCGAAAATAAGAATATACATATTACGATCCCTGCCCTTTCTGAAGATCAACGGAGACAATATCAAAAAGTCGTTGCAGTAAAAGTCGAGGAAGGGAAAGTGCGTATTCGGGGAAGTCGGGATGAAACGCGCCGTCATATCAAACAACTTTTTGAAGACAAAGCGGTTACTGAAGATGAAAAATTTACGGGAGAGAAACAAATAGATAAAATTGCACTCGAATATACAAATAGACTTGAAGAAATAAAGGAAAAGAAAGACCGAGAACTGATGGAAGTGTAAATTTATATTAACCCACTTTGTTTAACCTAATACTATTCATTGTTGTTTTAAGCGTTCTTGTAATCATTCATGAACTCGGGCATTTTATTGCGGCAAAAAAAAATGGCGTACGAGTTGAGGAATTTGGATTTGGTCTTCCTCCACGAGTTTTTGGCAAAAAAATTGGCGAAACACTGTATAGCCTCAACTGGCTCCCATTTGGAGGATTTGTAAAGGTACTGGGAGAAGAAGAAGCGGATACCGTAACAGACAAAACTCATGCATTTTCATATAAGAAACCGTGGCAAAAACTCGTCATTCTAACGGCCGGTGTATTTATGAACTTAGTTCTCGCTATTGTTATTTTTTTTGGACTTCTTGCAGTAAAGAATTTTGTATCAGATCCGCTCATTCTTTTAGATACCTATCATTTTAGATTTGGAAAAGAATTGCCTGTCACACTTATTACCGGAACCACAAAAGGATCTCCCGCATCTAAAACAAACCTAAAGCAAGGAGATATTGTACGCAGGGTGCAAGTTGGTGACGATCTAACATGGAAGAATATCAATAATTTCGATAGCCTGATTGCTGTTATTTCCAATACAAATGGGAAGCCCATACGTATTGAGACCGAGGATTATTATAGTGGGCAAACAAAAATCACAGCTGTCCAGCCCAAATTTGACAAAGAAATGAAACGTGATATTATTGGTGTTTCCCTTGCTCCTGCAGTTTCACTTGATTATTCGAGTAATCCTTTACTTTCCGGATTTGCTCACTCATATAATATAGTTGCATACAATGTTGATGTCCTATCCTCACTCTTTCATACAGCCGCAGTTGAGAAAAATATTGCGCCTGTTTCGCAAGCTGTTTCTGGCCCATTTGGTATTTTTGATATTGTTGCGCAATTGGTTAAGCATTCAGGTACAAAACTTATGTACAATTTGCTCAACTTTTTAGCAACGCTTAGCCTATCTCTTGCACTCATTAATATTCTGCCATTCCCCGCACTTGATGGTGGTCGAGTTGCAATGGTACTTTACCAATGGATAAGCGGTCGCAAGATTAGTCCGTCAATTGAAAAAAGACTCAATTTTGCTGGATTTGCCGTACTCCTAACACTTCTTGCACTCATCAGTCTTAATGACATAGCTAAACTATTTTTTAAATAAGCATGAAGAACTTATTATTTAATAAAGTTGCAATTTCGGGACATGCGGCTGTTGGGACAACTACATTATCAAATAACTTGAGCCATGAACTCGGCTGGGAATACATTAATGTTGGAAAAATTCAACGAGCATACGATATTTCGCTCGGGTTGAAAGAACACGAACAAGGTACAACTGCTCATACAGATGCGCACGAAAGATCAATGGATGCATTCACCAAAAAAACGCTTCTTAAAAAGAAAAATATCGTGTATGAGGCGTGGCTTGCAGGATTTATTTCACGGGAAATGAAAGATATTTTACGAGTCCTCGTTATCTGCTCAAATTTCGGAGTTCGAGTTGATCGCGTTTCGAATCGAGATAATTTGTCAATAAAGGAGGCACGACATTTTATTCAAAAACGCGAACATGAAAATATTATTAAGTGGAAAAATTTATACGGTGATCATGACTTTTGGAATCCAAAATACTTTCATCTTATTATCGATACAGCAAAATCAGGTCCGATGGAAACTCTGGGCATAGTTCTGGACAAACTAGGGTATAATAGGAAGATATGAAATACTCCAAGGGATTCATTCATCCACAAAAAACTACTGGTCAGTATGATTCAAAAAGTCATGAATTACTTGTTCGTGCAGGCTTTATCGATCAAGTTGGAAGCGGAATCTTTACACTCTTAACTCCGGGCAAGCTCGTCATGAATAAAATCGAAAATGCGATACGTAGACACATGAATGAACTGGACGCTCACGAGATTTGGATGCCATGTCTTCAACCAAAAGCCAATTGGGAAAAAACGAGCAGGTGGGATAGTTTTGATGTGCTTTTTAAAGTAAAAAGTCAAACCGACGTTGAGTATGGGTTGGGACCGAGTCATGAGGAAATCGTAACTCCACTTGCGCAAAAAATGATTGAAAGTTATCGTGATCTCCCATTCTCCGTATATCAAATAGCTACGAAATTTAGAGATGAAGTTCGTGCAAAATCTGGAATACTTCGAGGGCGTGAATTTGGAATGAAAGATATGTACTCGTTTCACACTGATGCGAACGATTTCGAAGCATTTTATAAAAAAGTTATCGATAAATATCGCGAACTCTTTACCGAGCTTGGGCTTGCAGACGTTAAGATAACTGAAGCTGCAGGGGGTGCTTTTTCAAAAAAAAATTCGCATGAATTCAACGTCATCACAGACGCTGGTGAAGTTGATCTTGTATATTGCGAAAGTTGTGATTTTGTTCAAAATGAGGAAATTTTCAAAGGTAAAGATGATGTGTGTATTCATTGCGGAAAAAAACTCCTCCATTCAAAAGCGATTGAGGTAGGAAATATTTTTGACCTTGGAGAAAAATTTAGTCATGATTTTGACCTTACCTATACCGATATAGCTGGAAAGAAAAAACCGGTTCATATGGGATGTTATGGCATTGGTACAACACGGCTATTGGGAACGATTGTAGAGACGCATTATGATGATTTTGGAATCGTTTGGCCAATTAATTTAACACCTTTTCACGTGCATTTGGTTAATTTGTCTAAAGATCCCGGCCGAGCAGATTTGGTTCACCGAAGTCTGGAAAGTGCAGGATTCGATGTTTTATACGACGATCGGGCCGATGTTTCTGCGGGAGAAAAATTTGCGATAGCAGATCTTATGGGAATTCCAGTTCGCCTTGTTGTTTCTGACCGAACCGGGGACGATATTGAACTGAAATTAAGAAGTGAGGATGATAAAGCAATCGTCCCATATCAAAAAGTGGTGGATATTTTAAAAAATCTATATAACTTTTAATTGACCCCTATGTCCAAAACCATTGTCACCCACATGTCTCCTGATTTTGATGCCATAACAAGCGTCTGGCTCGTGCATCGATTTATGAAGAGATTTGAAGATGCATCCGTTGCCTTTGTTCCAGCTGGAAATACGTTGGATAATGAGGAAGTAGATTCAAATCCAGATATCATCCACGTTGATACTGGAATGGGGAAATTCGATCATCATCAGACCTCGGAAGAAACATGCGCATCTCGACTCAT
>MFZQ01000024.1:0-1127 GCA_001789445.1 Candidatus Roizmanbacteria bacterium RIFCSPHIGHO2_02_FULL_40_13b
TCTTCTCTTTTCATTTTTGCGATTTCTTCACCAAGAGCTTTGGCAATAATCCTGCTTCTTTCTCTTTTAGGAATTGATCCTCTTAATTCGGAGATTAGCTCCTTCGGTAGTGTAATATTTATTCTCGAAACAGTTGTCGCCATATTCAGTCAACACTAATAATACACACTGCTAATACACATGTCAAGACCGGAAAATCATTTATCCTCCCGCCACAACCATGCGAAGTCCTTAAATAATCCGAGTTCTAACTTTCCAGCCTATTGTTAGCCTCAGAAACTGTATCCGAAAGGGCGTATCAAATGGTATATCCAAACTGAACAACCTCAGCTAGAATTCGGGCTCGAAGTTTCAGAATAGCTTCTTTAAACCTAATTTGATAAAATTGTAGTATGGAAAGCGGCACCATTGAGGAAGATGTTAAACCCACTGAACAGGAGATAAAACAACGAAGAAAAATTGACGACAGCGATGAGATGGTTCGTGCAACTATGAATACTTATGGTGTTACTTCGGCTAATCATACTTATCCAATTCTGAAAACAGTGGGGTTAAGTTTCTGTGTTGGTGTAGCTTTATATGACCCAGATAGTAAAGTAGCGGGTTTAATTCACATAATTGAACCAGATAGGAGTAGGGATTACTCTGCCATGGTTTCTATCAAGAATGACATTAAAAACATGTTGACAACTATGGAAAAACATGGCGTTACAATAGAAGCAAGAAAAAAAATTCAGGCTCATATAATTGGGGGTTTACGGGGCGATGATACACCGAAACAAGTAAGAGAAAGATTACATATATTAGGTATAAATAATATACTCACTGACGAACGAGTTGACGATGTAAGTCTGCAAGTAAACCAAAATATAGCTGTAGACGCGAGAACTGGAGAAGTTTTTAATTTGGTGAATATTAAACCTGGGAAAATTGATAAATTAGATGAAATGCGAGGACTATCGAGAACTATGTTGGGGGCATATCTAACTAGAGATAGAAAAACTTTAAGCTAATTGTAGAAATTACCTTGACTTGTTCATAAACTAACTCAGGATTTAGAATTTATACCTCCAATACTACCGGAACCGCTAGGTATCTCACACCTCTATAATAACTGGTAATACGAG
>MFZQ01000024.1:1158-2355 GCA_001789445.1 Candidatus Roizmanbacteria bacterium RIFCSPHIGHO2_02_FULL_40_13b
TTTTCCCCAATTTCTCCAATTTTTTTTCTTATATACGTCCAATCGGTTACCCGCCCCTTTTTTGTAATGAATCCGTTCTTAATGTCTTTTGCTACCTTTTTGTTTGCAGTCCTATTTTCCTGATTGGGTAATCCTCGCGAAATTATTGTTGGATAATCAACTATTTGGCCTGTTTGCGAATCTACTTCCGCCACCACAATTATTACCCCATCTTTTGATATCTTTTGCCTGTCTCGTAAAACAAAACTTTCTATTTCTTCTCCTGAGATCTCATCGACAAATATATTTTTAACAGAGATTTTTCTGCCCATTACTGCTTCGTCTTTTGAAAAAATAATTTCCTGTCCATCTTCGATTAATAAAATATCTTTATCCTCAAATCCCTGCCTTTTTGCTAAATTTTTATAAGCAACCATCTGCCTATAAGTTCCTCCGATTGGAATTAATTTTTTTGGACGGGTTAATTCCATAAGAAGCATAAGATCATCGGAGGAGGCATGCCCTGAAACATGAAAATCATCTGTTATTTGAGAATAAACAACTTTCGCTCCTTTTTTTGCAATGCTATCTATTAAAGAATTTATCGATACCTCATTTCCCGGAATTGGATCTGCAGAAAACACAATAACATCTTTTGAAGAAATTGAAATTTCTTTATGATCTCCATTTACAATTCGAGACAAGGCGGAATTTGCCTGCGCCTGACTACCCGCAACAAGAAGCAAAAGTTGGGAATCTTTATATTTTTTAATTTCGGAAACGTCAACTTCCATACCGCGGGGAAACTTCATATAACCTAACCTTTGAGCAATAGTTGATGTATTAATTAAAGATCTTCCAACAAAAACAACTTTTCTGCCTAACTTTTGCGAAGCCGTTATTGCCTGATTAAGTCTTGAAATATTAGAAGAGTAAGTAGTCAATATAAATTTCCCCTCGCACTTTTGCATTTCGGCTTCTATATTTTCCGCCAAGACTTGCTCCGATTTTGTAAATCCTTCCTTTTCTGCTCTGAGACAATCGGAAGAAAGACAAAGAATTCCTTGATCTGCCGCTTTTGAAATTTTTAAAAAGTCGGTCTTTTTACCATCAAAAGGGGTTAAATCAAATTTAAAATCGCTTCCATGATAAAAATTTCCAATTGGAGTTTTTATAAAAATATGGGAACTATCCGGGATTGAATGGGTAACTCTAATA
>MFZQ01000024.1:2399-5226 GCA_001789445.1 Candidatus Roizmanbacteria bacterium RIFCSPHIGHO2_02_FULL_40_13b
ATCTACGGCTTTTACTCTAATCGGTATTCCAAATTCATTTAATTTTTCATTTGCTAAACCTGCCGTTAACGGTCCTGCAAAAATAGGAAAGAAAAGCCTGTTTTTTTTGTAAGCTGGGGAAGTATGTAGGGAAGGGCTCCTACATGATCTTCGTGCCCGTGCGTTATCGCCATTCCGACTATTTTTTTACCCATTGAAAGAAGATAAGAAATATCCGGAAGAAGTAAATCTACTCCAAGCATTGTCTCATCTGCAAAACCCAAACCGCAGTCAATAATAAGAACCTCATCTTTACCCGCTTCGCCGGCAGGCGAGTACTCATATAAATACATGTTTCTTGTAACATCGCCGATTCCTCCAATTGGAATAAATGATACTTTGTCATTCATAAGTTTAAATTCTAAATTTAAAATTCCAAGCTCCAAATAAATTCTAAATACAGAACTATAATATCAAAAATGTTTTGAGTTTTGGTTATTTGAATTTAGATATTGTTTGGTATTTGTTGTTTTGGATTTGTGATTTTTTTATCATGTTGGTAAAAACTGTTTATAGTTTTCCGATGTTATGTGAATATAAGAACCCTGAGGAACTCTCCCTTCAACAATAAGTCTTGCAGTTTTTCTGCATATTCCTTCTAACGTCCGTTCAAGGCTTCTGATCCCCGCATCAAATCCCAAAGGTCTTATAATAAAGGGCCAAACACTATCATCGACTGCAAGCTGATTTTCGGAAAGTCCTGTTTGTTTTCGAATCTTTGGAAAGAGATAACTTTTTCCAATTGCCAGCTTTTCATCATCCGTATAAGATGGCATTTGAACAATCTCAAGTCTGTCCAAAACTGCAGTTGAAATATTTGTAGTATTATTTGCAGTTGCAACAAACAAAACATGAGAAAGATCGAATGGATAATCAATATAATGATCGGTAAAAGCCCTGTTTTGTTCAGGATCCAAAAGTTCAACTAAAACTCCCATAATATCTGCTCGGGCATTCTCTGTTACTCTATCGAGCTCATCTAGGAGAATAACCGGATTTTTGCTTTGAGAATGAACGATTTTTTTAATAATTGAACCCGGCTCTGCATCAGCAAAAGCACGCGATTGACCACGAATTGCCCTTGCATCTCCCATTCCTCCAAAAGGAATTCTTTCAAATTTTCTCCCAAGAGCTTCAGACACCGAATAGGCAAGTGTTGTTTTACCTGTTCCCACCAAACCGATAAGACAAAGTATTGGGGCTCTTATTATTCCTCCTGTTGGATCGTTTTGCATACTTAAAATAATTGATGATAAATACTCAAGGATTCTATTTTTTACACTTAAAAGTCCGTAATGATTTTTATCCAGTGTCTCTTTTGCGTGATTAAGATCCAAGATATCTTTTGTTTCTTTATTAAAAGGAAGGGAGATAATCCAATTTACATAATTTGAAACTGTTTCAAAGTTTATAAATGATGCATTTCCTCCTCTTAGAGTTGCTTTAAGTAAATTGATCATGCTTTCTATTTTTTCCAAAAGATCCGAGGGAAAATTTGAAGCTTTTATCTTATCATCTAGTTTTTGAATCTGAGACTCCAGTAAGGCAGACGAGTTATCCATATATCTATAATACTACAATTTTCAAGTCATTATCCATAAATTGTTTTTAAGTGTTTCCGAAAATTTGTAAGCACTGGCATGAATGGTACGTCTCCTTGTGATTGAATATGAATATTAGAGACCTGCCAAAAGAAACCCTTTGATAAACTTAGGACATTGCAAGAAAATTAAATTTCCATTTGGTAAAAGGCGGTTTTGCGGTAATCTTCCTGTTCCTCAGCGACTAATTTAAATCCTAGATCTTCATAAACTTTCCTTAGTTTTGTTTCATCTGCGCTTGTATCAACGCGAAGTAAATTCAGTCCTTTTTCATTTGCAAACCTTTTCGCAAAATCAATCATAACTTTCGGCAAACCTTTTCCTGCAAATTTTCTATCCACGCAAAGCCAGTGAATATATAAAGCGGGCCGTAATTTTTCTTTATCAATATTCTGCCAATCTTGAGCATCTTGAGAAGTTTGTAAAATTTCAGCAGCTGCCGGCTCTCCGTCCGCCAAAGCTACATAAAATTCTTCAGGTTTTATGTACTGGAGTAAAAATTCTTGATTGAGATTTTCAGGTTTCCACCATTTCGAAGGATTCATTCCGCTCTCTTCCATCCATTTGCCCACTCCATGCATTACAGCAATTGCCTGATCCATATTTTGAACAATGGAAGTTTTCATGAGGAAATTATTCCAGAAGTCGATTCTTAATTATGGTATCGGTGGAAAATCAAGCACGAATAAACTCTATCCGTATAAATTGCTGTGTTTATCAAGTACTGCAAACAACACCGAGTCTTTTTCTCTTCTGAATATTGCCCGCAAGTCTCCTGAAATATTTATACTTCTATAACCCTTATATTCTCCTGTTAAGGCGTGATTATTAAGAATCGGACTAAATTCGTCTTTCTCAAAAAGAATTTGTCGCTCTTTAAATTTACTCTTTTGGCGGGAATTTAATTTTCTAAATTTTTTAAGAAAGTCCTTATGATAGGAGATTATCATAAGCTGTCAAGGAACTCATTTGCTTCTTTTGCGCTATGAAAAGGCCCGTAAATATTTTTTTTGCTCTTTATATCCTTCTCAACCTTTGCAATAATCTTCTCAAGCTTGGGGGTCATGCGGGGAGTATGAGAAAAAATAACTTCCCGAGTTCTTATAAAATTACGAAGAGACGCGTTTATAACATCGCTTAGCGTAAGCCCAAGTTCTTTTGCCGCTCTTTGAGCATTTTCTTTCACT
>MFZQ01000025.1 GCA_001789445.1 Candidatus Roizmanbacteria bacterium RIFCSPHIGHO2_02_FULL_40_13b
CAATTGTGATTCATCTAGATTTACCCGGAGCTCTTTTCCATTGTGAACTACCAGTTGATACATTTGACCATTCTCATCAGTTTGTACATCTGCTGGGTCGGCTACGGCAAGGCTTCCAAGAATATGAGTTGCCTCGTATTGAGCTTGTTGAGCTGTAGCCTGAGAAACGCCTTCATGAATTATAATAGCTGGATTAAGCAGTAAGGCTCCTCCTGCCAGGGCGTTTACTCCATGACTTACTTTACTTGGCTCACCTCTTGCAGAAACACCGATTCCTTGAGCGATTCGTTGTCCGAGTGGAGTATCTAGGGCACTCATATCAGACTCCGCTTTAGGTAACGGGTCTATTTTTTTAAGCTCTACAACATCCATTCCCAACCAAACCTGTTTCACAAGTTGTGTATGAAGGCGCGCGGCTTCATCTCTATTATATTCGAGACTTCTTTTTGTATCTGGATCAGTTGAATTTTCGAATTTTGCAACGCGTCTCTCAAGCTCTATCATACGAGCTTGTTCTCTGGCTACACTTCTTTCAGAAGATGTCGAAGCCGCTGCATATTTCTTTGGATTGAATGTAATGAGGTAGTCTACTTTCTCTGCGCCCGGAAAAACCAAGCCGTGTTCAGTCTGGAAATCTTGACGTGCGAAGGCGTCGGCTGCTTTTTCTTGTGGACTTCGAGTGTCGATAGCGCGCAGGAGATCTGACATTTCAACAATCTGGGGCGCTTGAAGTCCTTCGGTTTGGTGAAGTTCTGCCTGACTGTGTACTGTCATTTCAGCATGTGTCATGATATCAACTAAAGTATACCATAACTCTATAGGTTATAGTACTTCTACAATTAATTCTTGTCAAGATTAATTTGTTTTTGTTATCTTTACAGCTACAATTCCTTCTGCGTACGTTTTTGAGAGATCGTTTTTTTCATCAATATATACTTCATCTCCCTTTTTAAGTTCGCTTATGGCTATCGGTTCTTCAGTTGTACCAATCAGTTTCCATACCGTTATCTTGCTAAGCATGTTTTTTGGGTATGTATACGTAACAGTTTTACCTTCAAAAGGCTTTACTTTTCCAATTAATCTAATTTCGAATCCTGCAGACAAGTTTGAAGTACTTTCGATTACCCCGGTAAATCTACTCTCAATGACATTTGATGGTATGTTTGGATCAGGAGTTATGTTTTTTTTCATCTCTTGGAAATTATTTATATTGAGATTTTTTGATACTTTTCCAGATTCAAAAACTGGAGTAGTTTGTGGAATTGTTTTATTTATAAAAAACGAATATGCTTCAAATATTATAAGTGCGACGAGGGTGATAAGCACGATCAATAAAAACGTGTTTGTACTCCAGAATGGGGACTTTTTCACTTCCGGTTCCATGCATATAAGTCTACCGTTTGCGCAAGGTGTATGTCAAGTTATCGGTTATTTATCAAGCTCTTTCTTGAAATAATCAACCCAGGGAACTTTTGAGGCATCAACCCCATTTGTCTGTGCTCGTGCATACGTAAAGTATGATCCAAATTGCAAGAAATGCAGAAATTCATTCAATTTTGTTGGAGCAGGAAGAGAAATATTGTTAACTTTTATTCCTTGTTTCTCAATTACTTGCTTGGTTAACATCATCCTCTTTTGTACGCGAGGAGAATATAATAATGAGTCAAGAAAGATAAACTCGACATTTTTATCCTTTGGAAAGGCCAAACCCTCCATGAAGTGATGATTAAGTTCTGGAACGAGGTTATATTCAGCAAACGTTTTTGCAGTTTCATTTGTCTGATTGCGCATCGTGTGTGCGGCGCCAGAGAGATGTTCTGCGGCAACGTAAATATACATCGCATTATTTGTATCTTTTTCAAAGGCCTCCGCTCTTTTCACAATTTCACTGTCGCCTTTTGTCAATTCATTTACAGATTGTTCAATTTCTTCTAAAAAAACGTTTAGAAGTCCTAGTCTCTGTAACATAGCTACAATTCCAAAAATCATGTATCCTACTGCAATTCGTGGCTGGCCAGAAGGATTATACGTAGGCGTTATGTGATAAAACGGGAGATTTTTGGAAGAGAAAAAGTCGGCAAGCTTTCCTCCCGTGGTGAGACCACTTATATGCGCTCCTTTTTCATGAGCAAGATTTGCTGTATGCAGTGTTTCTTCTGTAGTTCCAGAATATGATGAGGCAAGAAATAAAGTGCTTTCGTTAACATAGCTAGGAAGCGTGTAATCATTACATGCAAGTATAGGAATTAAAAGCTTTTCTGGGAAAAGTGAAGTAATAACATAGTAGGGAAATAAAGATCCTCCCATACCTGCAATTACAATGTTTTGAACACTTTTATATGCTTGCGGAAACTCGATAGTTTTAACGTCTGCAAGCGCATGCTGAATTTGTTTTGGCAGAAATTGCATTGATTGTAGTGCGGTGTCCATGTGTTTTATTCTACAGTATTTGGAGCCAAAAAAATAAGTATACAGCTCTTCAATGGTTTAATTGAGTTCCAAATACTCAAAAATCCCCTTTCCATTCTTTGCAATAAACGCCTTGTCAATTTTTTGAATAGGATCTGATCCAAGGAATTTTAATAGAGTATTTAGTTTTTCTTTTCGTTCCTCTTTGCTTTCTACTTGAGATAATATTTCAATATCTGATTCTATTTCAAAGTATTTAAGCTTGTCCTGTGCTGATAACTGCCAAAATAATAAGAATCCACGTTCAGGAAAGTCAATTCCGAGAATTTTATATAAATCAATGATAACTGCCTTCTCAACTAATTCTCGTATTTTATCTGCCTCATGCATATCTGAATCTACTTGTTCAAGTGGAACTGGTTTTCGACCAATTTCAACATACATTTTTGTTTTCGGTTCGGTTCCCGAAGGTCGAATAGTAACCTGAATATGAATCGTTTCTTCATCTTTTGGTGTAAGATAAAAAACCAACATATTTCTTGATACTTTATCTGTTTCAGAAAGGAAGGGAGCACCTTCCCACGTATCTTTCATCTGTGATATTGCAAAATCTCCAAAGTGGTCGGGTTTATCTGCTCGAAGTGTAGCCTGGATTTTGGCTATATTACTAATACCTTCAGCTCCTGGTAATCTAATTTCTGTTAAATAGTTTCTGAAATAGCCATATTTGCTATAAATTTCTTTTAGATATCCAGAAAGAGTTATTCCACGATCTTTACACATCGAAGCTGCTTCTGCAAGGAGTATTGCCGCAACGCATGAATCCTTATCTCGAATATAATTTCCTCGAACAACTCCATGACTTTCTTCACCGCCAATAATAAAGTCATCAATTCTACCCTCCTTTTCAAGGCGATTCATTTCAAACGCTATATATTTAATCCCTACTAGTAAATCTCCAATTACCTGTACATCGAACTTAGTTGCTATAGCGATAATAAGATTTGAGGTAACGATCGTCTTAATAATGACGTTTGAAGGCTTAAGTTTCTTTTGAGAAGCTAATTCTTGAAGTAAATACGCTACCTGAATTGCCATAATTTCATTCCCATTAAAAAAGTGCCAACCATCAGACTCTTTAGACATAAGTCCAATACGATCTCCATCAGGATCAGTAGTAAGAATCATATCGGCATTAATAGTATTTGCCGGCTCAATAAGATTTTGATATGCTTCTTCAACCTCTGGATTTGGAATATTAAAGATAATTGAGGAAAACTTTGCATCAACTTCTCCGGAAACATCATCCATAGTAATATCAAAACCTAGATTTTTTAAGACGGGATATACTGACGTTGATGCTGTTCCATGAAACGGACTGAATAAGATTTTTGCAGAACGGTACGAAGGATTAAGTGAAGATGATGAGGCAGCATTTATGTACTCTTTATGATCTTTATCAGTCAGATATACAATAAGCCTATCTTCAACTGCTTTGTTTAAATCTACGGTCTTAATATCTACGACCTCATTTACTACTACATCTACCAGCTCTTGATCATTTGGTGGTACAAGCTGGCCACCTGTTTCATCCACCACCTTTTTACCGTTAAACTCTGGAGGGTTATGACTCGCACTGATCATATCTCCTCCAACTGCATGAACATGTCGCACTGAAAAAGATAATTCTGGAGTAGTAGAAAAAGATGTATAAAGATAAACTTTCACATCATTAGCGGCATATACTATTGCAGCGGCCTGTGCTAAGTCTTTACAATTCAATTTCCATACTGGATTAGGTCGAGTATTATCATATACCCCTTCCTTCAAATACTGTCGAACGTCATATGCAATAACCACACCACGCGATTTAGCATCTTCGCCATACTTCTTAATTAAATACTGACTATGACCTTGCGCCGATGCTTGGATGGTCCATTTATTAATTCTATTTGGGCCAATTCCTACTAAACCCCGCCTACCTCCGGTACCAAATGGGATAATTTGATAAAAGGAGTCAAGAAGTTCATCCCACTTTTCTGTTTCTACCAAATATTCAATCTGAGGTACATACTCATTAAACTCTGACTTACTAACCCAGTCTGACAGAAATTTTAAAGCTTCGTTCTTGTATGATTCATCAACCCTTAAAGAAGTAAATCC
This sequence comes from Candidatus Roizmanbacteria bacterium RIFCSPHIGHO2_02_FULL_40_13b, assembly GCA_001789445.1. Lineage (GTDB taxonomy): Bacteria > Patescibacteriota > Microgenomatia > UBA1406 > HO2-37-13b > 2-01-FULL-39-24. The sequence goes on from MFZQ01000025.1 coordinate 4,573, forward strand.
TTGCTTAATTTTATCTAGAATATCCATAAGAGATATTGCACAATCATAGCGAATAGATGAGTAAGATATCAAGGGCTTTTTTGAGGGTATAAGCTGTGGAACCTGTTTTTTGAGCAACATCTATGCGATATAGGGCGTCGTAGAATTTGATTAATTTTTCCCCAGTCCCCCATTTTCCTGCTTGACTTTTCAGCTTTCCTACTTGCCAAGAAGCAAGTTTGTCTGGAGATTTACCACCTTCAACAAGAATAAGTTCTCGGATTCTTTTTATGAGCATGAAGACAATAATGTTGCTATCGACGACTTGAGTAAGCTGATTTAATCCAAATAATGATTCCTTCTTATTTCCAGGATAAATCCCATCTAAAAATGTAAATATTGTAGTTGGAAGTTTGTGAGAAATGACTTTTGCATTTGTAAATACAAATTTGACTGTCCGATCATCCGTATCTTCTTCCCACAGAATAAAGTCTATTTCTGCATCCTTCGTATCATATTTTTTTAATAATTCTCTATTCTCTTTCTTACTGATTAAATTTTCTCCAAAAAAAACCTTTTTACTCGCAAATAACATGTTTGAGTCATAGAGCCATGTGGAAAGCTCGGGAAGATTCTGTGCCGTAAGCTCGATTATCTCAACTTCCTGAGAAGTATACTCTGTACGAAGCTCTACATATTTCTTTCTCGATTCAGCCGTGTTATCGCCGTAGAGGAGTGTAATCATGAGATTAGTATACCTTCTTTAGAATTACATTTCTTTTCCTCTTTGAGAGTGCCCTTCAACTTTCGTTTTTACAGCTTCTTCCACCACTTTAATACTTTTATCCCCTCGTACAATTTGTAGACGATGTTTTCGGGCTAATCTGTGTAGCATTGGATCAATTAAATCATGGTACGCCCGAAGTCTTTTTACAACAGTCTCCGGATCGTCATCCTTTCGTGGCTCCATACCACGTTCAGCCGCTTCCTCTCTTCTAGTTCTTGCTCTTTCTTGAGACAGAGTATCTTGAACAAGAAGAAGAACATGATCTTCGTGTACCTCATGATTCGATCGTAGATTTGCAAGCATACTATCAACTGCAGTTAGTTGTGGTTCTGTTCTTGGAAAACCCGAAAAAATAAATATTTTATTACCTTCAGCTTCACTTTCCATAACTTCTTGTCTAACAATATCAATAATTACATCATCGGGAATAAGTCTTCCTTCCTCTTCTACTGCTTGAATGTAGGGAAGCAGTTGGTCATGATATCTATTGTCATGATCACGCGCATTCCGAAAAATCTCACCGGTATTTATTACTGTTGCATAGGGACTCGTATTTAGAAGTTCTGTGGCTTGCGTATCTTTACCAGCACCAACTTTGCCGTAAAGGAAAATAAAATGAAGGGATTCTGGATTTGGCGGATTCATAGGCGTAGAATAGCATATGGATGAGAAATTCTCAAGAGAACCTTTTATAAGTCTTCTTCTGTGCCAATGATTTCAGTCTCTGCGTACTGGTTAAATCGATATCCAAAACGTGGTTTTGATAATAAATAAATTGGATTATGTGGATCCGGTTCAATCTTCATCCTAATTGAGCGAATATTGACAGCTAATAGGTTCGTACCTAACGAAACCCCCCAAATTCTTGTTTCTAAATCATCCGTTGAATGCCAGTGAATTAAATCATCGATCAATGTTTGTAGAATTCTAGATTGAGTTGGACTTAATTCTGTTTCACCTCTCTCATCCTTCCATACCATCAATCCCCATTCAGGAATAAATGCTTCGAGGCACGAAAGCGGTGAAAATCTTATAATTCCACTATCCGAACATTCTTCTTGTCCAGTACTCAATCTTTCAGGCATAGATTAAGAATTATATCAAATCGGAGCTTTATATAGTGATCATGGTGACCCCGAGGGGGATCGAACCCCTGATTCCCAGGATGAAAACCTGGTGTCCTAACCGCTAGACGACGGGGCCAATGTTAATTGGCTATTTATTGAACAACTTTTCTAGTCGTTCTCTCTTTTTCCACGATTTCAGGTAGGTTTCTCTCGATCGGGCTTCTCCTAAAGTTTCAAATTTCTCTTCGAGAACTAGAGCCCAAGGTCGATACTTTCTTGTAAATTTACTTGTTCCTTTATTGTGTTCTTTAAGCCTTCTATCAATATTACTTGTACATCCTATGTAATAAGTTCCATTGATGCTTGACTTTAGTATATATGTAAAATACATAATGCACCGCTAGATTCCGTCCTGTCCCGCTCATATGTATCGCGGACGAGGACGAGGACTCTCGGTCCGACCGAATCGGACCGGAGCGACGGGGCCAAGATACTTATATTTTATCACAAAACAATACCTTCTGCCAATACAGAAGATATTGTTTGCTTTACTTTACCTAGACTTTTCTTCGTAAATCTTCCAAAATATCCTTTGCCAAGTCTTTTCCCCCCATTCCAAATGCAAGCCCTCCTGCAATTGCAAGCATCGCTACAATTCCGGTGAATAGAATTCGAACCAGATCTTGAGCAATTCCCAATTGATTAAGTACAATGAGTATGGTAAAGAAAATAATTGCGTATCTTGCCAATGTTGAAAGTGCATTTGAGCTTTTAGCGCCCATTGTACGAACGCTCTGACGTACAATATCACTTGCAAGATTTGCAAATATGATTCCAACAAACCCAATTACTACGGCTACAAGCACATTAGGTATATAGAATAGTAATTGCCTTAAAACTACGGTGACTTGGGAAAGTCCCCATACTTCAGCCGCTGGGATGAGGAAAAGAATAACCGTTGCCCAGCTTACGAGCTCAATGATGATTTCCTCCCAAATTTTTACTTCACCAGGACGTGCAAATTTTGTCTTTGAAATAAGCACTCCGATCTTAAAGAAATCAAAAAAAGAAATAAGCAATTTTCGGACAATTTGTGACAAAACAAGTCCGATTGCAAGAATGAGTAGGCCACCTAAAAAACTTGGTAAAAATAAGCTTGTACTTCGGGCGAACGTTGAAATGATTGGATTAATCGTATCAAATATCATATATTTCACCCCCTCTCTACTAACTGGTAACATTTTCAAAATGTTGTAGTTTTGTAATCGACATATCAGCATTATACTCTATAGAAATCACGTCAATACGCAATTTTTGCGAAGTAATGGTATGCAACTTTGAATAGAGCAAAGCTCCCAATTTAATATGTGAGATTTTTCGATAGTTGACAGCTTCATAAGGTTTTCCCATTCTATCACCAATACGAGCTTTCACCTCTACAAAAATATATGTATTATCTTTCTTGGCTATGATATCAATTTCAGCAGCACGAGACCTGAAGTTTCGTTGCAGTATTGAATAGTGTTTCTTACGAAGATAATTATACGCATCTGTTTCTCCCTGCTTTCCAACAGTATTCACAGTTTTTTTATGACAATCGCTCTCTAATATCTTTTTCAGACATGTCTCTAATAAAGTAAATCTTGGATCTGCGTACACTTCCTTTTTTGGCAACCTCAATCTTTTCAATAGATGGAGAATTTATGGGAAATATGCGTTCAACACCAATCTTACTTTTTGTCATTTTTCGAACAGTGAACATCTTATTTTCAACCATTCCACTTGTTGCCATGAGAATCCCTTCAAAAATCTGACGTTTTTCCTTTTCACCTTCTTTAAAAAGGTAGTGAATCTTCACGGTATCACCAATATGTGCAGAAATTTCTTTTACTGTAATTACGTTTGCCATAGGCGTTATTTTACCATTTTACTTTTTGCTTTACAAGCTGAAATAAATTCTATAAAAAGAGGATGTGGAGTCAGTGGAAGACTTTTATATTCTGGATGTCCTTGGATGCCGATATAGAATGGATGATCGGATTTCTTTAGCTCAAATATTTCTGCTAAGTGTCCAACTCTTGACCATGCACTTATATGTAATCCTTTTTTTTCAAAATCACTTGTATATTCGTTATTAAATTCATATCGATGGCGATGACGTTCACTTATAAGTCCTTTTTTCTTATCTAACAAAGCTAAATGTTTATTGTAAATTGAGTATGCGATTGATTTTTTGTCTACAAATGCTTCCCAGCCACCTAGACGCATTGTTCCGCCATACGCACGTTTCTTTACTAGTTCGGCTTGTGATGGTATAAAGTGAATGACCAGATTTTTTGATTTCTTATTGTTTTCCTCGGTATTTGCATCTTGTAACTTCAGTACATCACGAGCAAATGCTACTACTGCAAGTTGCATACCATAACAAAGACCTAAATATGGAATCTTTTGTGTGCGAGCATATGATGCGGCGGCTATCATTCCTTCTGCTCCTCGTTTACCCCATCCAATTGGGACAATAATTCCATCGACTTTAGCAAGAAATTCTTCTGTTCCAAATTTTTCAACTTTCTGTGCATCTACCCACACGACGTTCACCTCGAGGTTATCCGGTACAGAGGCATGATCAATAGCATCAAAAAGTGCAGCATATGAATCTTTTAATTGATAATCTCCCGTTGCAAAATATTTTCCAACGATTGCAATCGTAACAAAGTCTTTCTTTTTTGCTTCTGCTTTTTTAACCATATTTTTCCAAGAAGTCATTTGTGGCTTTTTATATGGAATTCCCAGTTTCTTGCAAATTTGTGCCGTGATATTTTGTTTTTCAATTACAAGTGGGATCTCATATACATTTTTCACATCATAGCTTGAAATGACATCTTCTTCGTGAATATTACAAAAGAGAGCAAGTCGTGACTTGCGACGATCGTCAATAGGTTTGTCACTTCGGGCAACGAGTATGTCTGGCTGAATTCCCATGGAGTTTACTGTACGAACAGAGAGCTGGGCGGGCTTAGTCTTAGGTTCGCCTAAGTGACTTGGTGTGGGCAAATAACTTACATGAACATGAATGACGTCCCCTGGGTTTTTGAATGTAAGCATACGAGAAGCCTCGTAATAGAGAATATTTTGATACTCGCCGGCAGTTCCTCCAAGCTCAATAACGGCAATATCTGATTTTGTAGCATCGAGCGCAATGCCAATTCTTCGAATAATTTCACCAGTTATATGAACTACCTCCTGTACATCTTCACCCATGTACTCAAACCGACGTTCTTTCTCGATAACTTCTCGATAAATTTGACCCATGGTTACAAAGTTTACCTTCGTCATATTGACACCTAGAAACTTCTCATATGTTCCCATATCCATATCAGCCTCTGTTCCATCTTCGCAGAGAAACGGGTCCCCGTGTTCTATCGGATTGATAGTGCCTGCGTCAATATTGAGGTAATTTTCGAATTTGATCGGAGTAACCTTATATCCAGAATTTTTGAGAAGTAAAGCGATCGAGGCAGTGGTAATGCCTTTCCCAAGGCCCGAAATGACTCCACCTGAAACAAAAATATATTTTTTTCTCACTACGGAATAGTATTGTACTGTGCATTTGTGGATATTACAAGAAGTATGTTATTTCATGCAGATACAGGGGTTTCTACCTTTTTTATCTCATGTAACTTCCATGCTGCGAAGTCACATTTGGGGTAATTTGAGCAACCGTAGAATTTTTTCTTTTTCTTCGTATACCTAATCACAATTGCTCCATTACATTTTGGACACAGCTCCTTCACTGTTTCATAAAAAGGTCTCGTAAATTTGCAGTCTGGGTATCCAGAACATGCATAAAATTTTCCATATTTTGAAAAACGAATCAAGAGTGGCTTTCCACACGTCGGACATTTTTCATCTGTTTTCTCCTGAACATCAATAAAGGTCTTGTCCTCTCCGGCTTCCTTGAGCGATTTTTTAAAGGGAACATCAAACTCCTGCAGTACCTGTAACATGGTCTCGCGTCCACCCGCAATCTCATCAAGTTTATCCTCAAGATCGGCTGTAAAGTCAATTTCAAAGATAGTCGCAAAAGCTTTTGTTAGATAGTCACACACAGCAGTACCGAGAATTGTGGGATAAAATCTATGTTCTTTCTTTTCCATATAGAGTCTTTCTTGAATTGTTGATATTGTTGGCGCATACGTTGAAGGTCTTCCAATTCCTCGTGCCTCAAGAGTTTTGATGAGAGACGCTTCGTTATATCGAGGTGGGGGATTCGTCTGTGTTTCAATGAAATCTAATTTTGTGCTATCAAGTTTCTTCCCTTTTTCAGGCACAAATTGCACAATATTATCTTCTTTTTTAGGAGGATTAAGTGTTAAAAATCCAGGAAAGAGAATTCTTTCGTACGAGGATTCGAAAAGGTATTTTTTTCCACTTAGAATCTTCACTTTTGTTGTTTTTATTGATGCATCAGCCATTTGGGAACCAACGGCACGTCTAAAGATGAGTTCGTAGAGTTTACGATGCCCATTCCCTAAATCTACATCTTCCTCGAACGTTGGTAAAAGTTTCGTCGGTCGAATTGCTTCATGTGCTTCTTGTGCATTCTTGGATTTCGTTTTATACAACCGAGCAGTTTTTGGCAAATATTCGTTTCCATACTCTTTTTTAATCCAAGTCATACTTTCCGCAATAAACTTTTCAGACAAATTAAAGGAATCAGTTCGGTGGTAGGTAATGAGTCCTTTCTCATAGAGCTTCTGGGCAAGACGCATCGTGAGCTTTGAGGAATATCCGTGGCGTCCCGATGCCTCCTGCTGAAGCGTTGAAGTTATAAAGGGAGGATTTGGTGATCGTTTTACTTCATTCTCAACCACTTCAGAGATAATAAATGAATCGCTCTTTAAGTCCTTCTCGATATTTAGAGCGCCCTCTTTATCGATCGATGTTTTTGCGTATGTATACGAGCCATCAAAAAGCTTGATTGTCGTCTTCTTTTCATAGAGTATTCCATCTTTTGAAATAAGGCGTGCTTCAATAGATTTCTTTTGAGAAGAATCCTCAAATACTCCTTCTACTTTATAAAACGGCTCACTCGTAAACTTATTAATCTCCTTCTCGCGCTCTACAACAAATCGGAGTGCAGTCGTTTGAACTCTTCCCGCAGAAAGCCAACGTTTTCCAATTTTCTTCCACAATATAGGTGAAACTTGATACCCTACCAATCTATCGAGTATGCGCCGAGCTTGTTGTGAGTCAATAAGTGAAATATTTAGCTCCTGCGGATGCTGGAGTGCATGAGCAAGCGCTTCATTCGTTATTTCATGAAAAACAATACGCTTAATAGTTGCATTCTTTTTTATGGAAATTTCTGGCCACTTTTCATCAATAAAACCTAAAATATATGCGATGTGATATGAGATTGCCTCACCTTCTCGATCTGCGTCTGTTGCGAGGATGATATTTTTTGCCTTTTTGGCAAGCTTTGTAATCGTATCAACAACGTCTTTCTTTTTGGTTGAGATAACGTAGTCTGGTTTAAATTTGTGTGCGATATCTATTCCAAGTTTACTTTCAGGTAGATCACGAATATGACCCATCGTAGCTTCAACTCTGAATTTTTTAGGGTCTAGAAATTTGCTAAATGTTTTAGCTTTGGTGGGGGATTCGACAATAATAAGGTCCATGAAGGTTAATTATACAGAAGAGAAATACACAATTGAGCAGTATAGGTAGAAAAGTGAAATATTTTGGTTAGTAAGACATATGTAATTTTGTATCCATTAGTACGACTTGGCTAAACGGCTTACGCCGCGTACACCTATCGCCTATCGACCCGGTAATCTCCCGGGGGATTTTAAAGATTCCTTATCTTGGGGTTTGCTTCGTACTTGAGATGCTTTCAGTACTTATCAAATAGGAATGTAGCTACCCAGCGATGCCGTTTTGCGACAACTGGTACACCAGGGATTCCCCCGCTTTCGGTCCTCTCGTACTAGAAAGGGGTCCCCTCAAGAATCAAACCGCCTGCACCGGATAGAGTCCGAACTGTCTCACGACGTTCTGAACCCAGCTCGCGTACCGCTTTAATGGGCGAACAGACCAACCCTTGGAACCTACTACAGCTCCAGGATGCGATGAGCCGACATCGAGGTGCCGAACCTCCCCGTCGCTATGAACGCTTAGGGGAGACTAGCCTGTTATCCCCGGGGTAGCTTTTATCCGTTAAGCCCCGTCATCAATCATGAATGATCGGGGGATCACTAACGCCTTCTTTCGAATCTGCTCGGCTTGTATGCCTCACAGTTAAGCCAACTTATGCGTTTACACGTACATCCCGATTTCTATGCGGGATAAGTTGACCTTTGCACTCCTCCGTTACGCTTTTGGAGGAAACCGCCCCAGTTAAACTGACCGCCTGACACAGTCTTCCGCCTTAAGGCGGAATAAGATTTGAAAATTCCAAAGAGAGGTGTTTCATTGACGACCGAAGTCTCCCTCCTACGCTAAACAATTAAAATTCTCGCTTCTATGCCAAGGTTCAGTAAAGCTCCCGGGGTCTTTTTGTCCAGGTGCAGGTAGGCCGCATCTTCACAGCCATTTCAATTTCGCCGAGCAATGGTTCAAGACAGTTTTCATCTTATTAAGCCTTTCATGCGGGCCGGAACTTACCCGGCAAGGGATTACGCTACCTTAGAACGGTCAGAGTTACCGCTGTCGTTCACTGGAGCTTAAATCAGAGCCTGATCACCCGAAGGCGACTTCAACCCCAATTTTTAACTTACCAGCACTGGACAGGCCTCAGCCCCTATACTTCCCCTTACGGGTTTGCAGGGACCTGTGTTTTAGATAAACAGTTAGATGAAAATCTTTTGTTGTAATCCCGCCTGAGGCGGGACAGGACATCTCCCTAAGTTACGTCCAGATTGTTTGCCGAATTCCTTGAACCATCCTTACTCGATTGCCTTAGTCTTCTCGACCAGTTCACCTGTGTCGGTTTACGGTACGGATTTTCTATACACTCCTTATGTAGTCTTTTCCCGGAGATGTAAACATTCCAGCTACAATTTGCCCCTAAAGACAAACCGTATTCATCATAGCTTGCCCTAAAATGAATTAGGACTTACTATTTAAGCTACGCTTGCGCATAACCTGGGTGCTCATACCTCGTCATCTACAAAGTAATAACGCATATAAAAAAGTAGACGAATATTGACGTCTTGTACATCCCCCGTCGCCCATATCGGACGCCGCGGTTAGATCCGACTAACCCTCAGTCGATTTACGTTGCTGAGGAAACCTTGAACATTCGGCATGCGGGATTTTCACCCACAGAATCGCTACTCATGCCAGCATCCTCACTTCTTTCCGCTCCACCTCGGTTTACACCTGGGCTTCACTGCAAAAAGAAAGCTCCCCTACCACTCGTCCCGCAATGCGGGACGGTTTCCATCTTCGGTGAATTATTTGAGACTCGAATCATTTTCGGCGCCAAGCCTCATGCGCGCCCGAGGGCGGCATATTACGGTGAGCTGTTACGCACTCTTTAAAGGATGGCTGCTTCTGAGCCAACCTCCCGTCTGTCTTTGAAACTCAACTACCTTTACCACTTAATAATTACTTAAAGACCTTAGATGGGAATCTGGGTTGTTTCCCTTTTGACCACACTCGCTTATCCGAGCAGGTCTGACTCCCGTATCCTAACTTCCACAGTATTTGGAGTTTGGTTGTCCCCACCAGGCCTTACGGCCTAGAGAGGAAATCCAGTAGCTCTACCCCTGGAAAGATTGATACGAGGCTATACCTAAATATATTTCGGGGAGAACCAGCTATCTCTGGGTTCGATTGGCATATTGCCCCTAACCACAGATCATCTCACGTCATTTCGCCGACGAAGAGTTCGGGCCTCCTCCCACCTTTCGGCGGGACTCACCCTGTCCATGGTTAGCTCACCCAGTTTCGGGTCTTCCAACATCTACCTGATTATGCAATTAAGCATGATCACGCCCTAATTAAGACTCGCTTTCGCTACGGCTTCCCAAATTAATTGGTTAACCTATTACGGCAGATATTGAAAACTCGCTGGCTCATTCTTCAATAGGCACGACATTATCCCGCCAATGGCGGGACTCTGTCTGTTTGTTAGTTAATGGTTTCAGGTACTATTTCACTCCCCTCACAGGGGGACTTTTCACCTTTCCCTCACGGTACTAGTTCACTATCGGTCAATTTGAGTATTTAGTCTTGGAGCATGACCGCCCCAGATTCCCACAAGATTTTCCGTGGCTCGTGGTACTTGGGAATCCTCGCGAGCTTGTTTTCGATTTCGGATACGAGATTATCACTCTCTATGATCACGTTTTCCACCGTGTTCTCCTATCAAAAACAAACCGTATGCAAGGTCCCGCAACCCCCTGAAGTGAGAGCTTGCGCTCTACTTCAGGGTTTAGACTTCTCCGCTTTCGCTCGCCGCTACTGACGGAATCACTATTTTTGTTTTATTTTCCTCCGGTTACTAAGATGTGTCAGTTCACCGGGTTGCCTTCCTCCCGCCAAAGGCGGGGGATCTCTCTGTTTACACAGAAAGGGGTTGTCCCATTCGGAAACCGCCGATTAAAATGCCTGCTTACGGGCTCATCGACGATATCGTGCTTACACACACGTCCTTCTTCGGCTCAAATTGCCAAGGCATCCACCATTAACGTTATCAAAAAACTCCATCATTCGCCCCGCCAGAGGCGGGGAAGACACTGGAGCACATATGTCTCACAAATCAAAATATTATTGATGCGACTTTTCTACCTATATACTGCTAATTGTTAAAGTGCAACTTGATAGATCTAGTAGGCAGTAGTTAGTAGTTGGTAGTTAGGGATTTTTACACCCTACCTACTAACTACTAGCTACTAACTACTGAATCTGTGGACCCAAGGAGACTCGAACTCCTAACCCCCTCGTTGCAAACGAGGTGCGCTACCATTGCGCCATGGGCCCGTTCCTTGGATATAAATACCACTCTTTTGTCCTCGGGTTTAAATCGTTTAAACAGCAAAAACTTCCCAAAGACGTAATTTTCTTGAAGGCTGTTTGGAAGATCAACTATGCGATCGCCAATAGTGCCTTATGCGAATTTGTTTATAAGCATAACTTTATAAGGGATATAATAGCAAAATATGGGAGGTATGTCAACGACTTTAGTGAACTTAAGAATATAAACTACCTTGGTTGAAGTAAGAGCTATTGAAAAATAAAAACTCATTCCTGGAATACGAAGTACCTATATTGACCAACCTGATTCGAACACGCCGTTACGATTCCACCAGTAGATTTTTTTTCGTGCTGCTAGCTTTCTATTTAACGGTTCATCAAACATTTCCTCCATTACTAATGCTAGTCGGAACTGCTCATCTGCAAGGTGGCGAATCAGAAGTTCATGGCGTTCAGCGATTGATAGTTCAGGGTACCTTCGTCCAACATATCCGAATAGATGACTCACAGCCCTCTCGAATCTCCCATTCACAAATAGCATGTCTTCTATATCATCGAATAAGCCTTTTGTCTCAATAGTGCTGTACGCTGGATTCGGTCGTATCGGTAGGAATGGACCAGATGATTTTAATGCAGCTTCATTAGGATTAGGATTACTTTCTATCCACTGAGTAAGCACATGTGCCACTGTGGCTTTGTCCGTTGATTCGATCAGTGGATTTTTTACAACAAACTCCCATAAGTTATACACTGTCTCAAGTATTGGATACTCTGCCTGTTCGAGGCGTGGATGATAATCAGGTGGCATCTCCGGAATGCCCATCCTGGGGCGTGCATTTTCAGGAATATCTTCTACAGCCCATTGTGGTGGTTCAAGTCCTTCTTTCATACTATGGGGATATTATATCACAGTATGTAATACAGTGCCAATTTGATACTATCTAATCGAGTAAATTCGAAGAATTCCTTAATTCCTCTTTCTCCTTATTTTCCCAAGAAGTTTCAGATCTATTGTTGTTCGGCGTAGCATTTCAAGGGCTTCTGTTCGCTCTGCTTCACCTGGCGCACTGGCGACGTCCTTCTCTGCTTGATCACGAGCGGCTAGAACTGCCTTTTCATCGATTTCATCTTGTCCATACGCTCGAGATACCAAGAGGATCGTTTTTCCACTTCCTGTTTCCAAATACCCACCTCCAATAGCCATAACAACATCTTCACCGGTTCGTTTTACGGTAATAATTCCCTCTGTAAGCTGTGAAAACAGTGGCATGTGTTTATTGAGAACAGTAATATCACCCGTAGTCGAGGGAACGGTAACTGATTTTACATCTTCCTCGAATACTATTTTTTTTGGAGTAATTATTTGTAGTAACATATTTTATTACGTGTCATTCTTAACGTAGCATCTGTCATCCCCGACTTGATCGGGAATCTATTCAACTAGATTCCCGCCTCCGCGGGAATGACACCAGGATCCTATCCCTACGTCCTGCAGACTCCGGTCCAGGATGACAGGATAAATTTACTTCTTTACTTCATTAATATCCCCAACCATATAAAACGCTTGTTCGGGAATATCGTCCATTTTTCCTTCTATAATCTTCACAAATCCAGACACGGTGTCTTCTCGTTTCACATACTTTCCTGAAAGTCCGGTAAATGCTTCTGCCACGAACATTGGTTGCGTAAGGAATTTTTGAATTTTTCGAGCTCGATTTACAAGTTGTCGATCATCTTCTGAAAGCTCCTCAATACCGAGAATTGCAATAATATCTTGAAGATCCTTATATCGTTGAAGAATTCTAATTACTTCCTTTGCAATATCGTAGTGTTCTTGACCAACGATATCTGGATCAAGAGCTCGCGATGTTGAATTTAGTGGATCGACTGCTGGGTAGAGCGCTTGTTCGGCAAGTGAGCGCTCGAGTGAGATAAGTGCGTCTAGATGGGCAAATGTGGCAACTGGTGCTGGATCAGTGTAATCATCAGCAGGTACATATACAGCTTGCATTGATGTAATAGAGCCTTTATTTGTTGAAGTTATTCGCTCTTGCAACGTAGCCATTTCGGAAGCAAGTGTCGGCTGGTACCCCACAGCAGAGGGGATTCGGCCAAGAAGTGCTGATACCTCTGACCCCGCTTGTGCAAACCGGAACATATTATCGATGAATAGAAGTACATCTTGCCCTTCCTCGTCTCGAAAATACTCTGCCATCGTAACTCCGGTTAGCGCAACACGGAGACGATTTCCAGGAGGTTCATTCATCTGTCCAAATACCATTGCCGTTTTGGGAAGTACTCCAGAATCCTTCATTTCATTCCAAAGATCATTTCCTTCACGAGTTCGTTCACCAACTCCAGTGAAAACGGAGACTCCACCATGAACCGTAGCTACATTTCGAATAAGTTCTTGAATCAAAACTGTCTTACCGACTCCTGCTCCTCCGAAAATTCCAATCTTTCCACCTTTAATAAAAGGAGCAAGAAGATCTAGAATCTTTATTCCTGTCTCAAAAACGTCTTGTTTCACGTCTTGGCTGATAAGCGAAGGCGCTGGTGCATGAATTGCATTTCTTTTTTTTGTCTTTACTGACCCCAGTCCATCAACGGGTTCTCCCAAAACATTGAAGAGTCGTCCGAGTGTTTCTTTTCCAACTGGAGTTGTGATTCCTTCACCGCGTGCACTAACCTCAAGTCCTCGTTTGAGTCCTTGTGTACTTCCCATCGCAACAGTTCGTACTTTTCCCTCGCCCAAAAGTGCTTCCACTTCAAGAACTAAATTAGTATTCTTATCAAGCGTTACATCAAGCGCCTCATACACAACAGGAACATTTCCTTTTTCAAATTGGACATCAACCACTACTCCCCGAATTTCAATTATTTTTCCTTGTTTCATATTTTTTTAGATTCCCGCCTTCGGGGGAATGACAAATTAGTATTAATTACTAAGCGTTGAGGACATCATATCGAGAAGTTCCCCCGTTATGCTTGCCTGACGCAACTTATTACGCAAAAGTGTAAGCCCATCGATAATTTCTCCTGCACTATCTGTCGCATTCTTCATCGCCATCATTCGTGCACTATGTTCACTTGCCTGGGAATCTAGAATTGCTCCACGGATCGTTTCGGTTAAGTAATCAATAAGAAGTGGCTCTACAATTTCTTCAGCACTTGGCTCAATTAGATAATTTCCTACTTGAGCTTTCACTACTTCATCAGTGTTTTTTTTCACATTTTTGACCGGTAGGAGCATTTTTTTAATCGGAGAAAACTGAAATGAAGATTTAAATTCGTTGTACACCAGATAAACGCTATCATAGTTATCTAATTCATATTCAGATATGGCAAGGGAAAATATAGCAGATGCTGATTCTTCAAAAACAGGTTCGCTTGAAAAATCTGCAAGAATAGTCCCCTTTATTTTTGTAATAAAATCAGCTGCTTTTTTTCCAAGCACAATGAAATCATTTTTTGATGTATCAATATCAGAAAAAATAAAACGTAGAAGATTAAAATGAAAGCTTCCGGCAAGACCTTTATTTGATGAAATAATAATAATTAAGTTTCGTCCACCTTCTTTTTTATTTGCGAGTAAACCACTCTTTAATTCGGCATTATCCGAAAGAACCCGATTAATCATCCCTTCGAGAGTTTGGCGATACAATTTACCTTCTTGAGCGGTAAGCTGCGCTTTTTTCATTTTAACCGCAGAAACCATCTGCATCGCATTTGTTATTTTCTTCACATTTCCAATTGTTTTTATTTTTTTTCGTACTTGTCTAAAATTCATAGTTTTTGTTTCTTTATAAACATTTCAGCTATTTTGTGTAATTCTTTTTCAGATCCTTCTTCAATTTTTTTGTCTATCTCTATCTTCTCAAGTAATTTTGTATGCGATGTTTGCATAAAGTCATTGAACTCAATTTCAAGCGCTTCAATTTTGGCTACCGGTATCGCATCTAAATACCCATTCGCTCCCATCCATAAAATAGCAACTTGGGCAGATAGTGACAGCGGTGCATTCTTTTTTTGTCGCAAAAGTTGCGTCATTCGAGCTCCACGATCTATAAATTGCTTTGTTTTATCATCAAGTTCCGATTCAAACTGTGCAAACGCGGCAAGTTCTCGGTATTGTGCTAAATCATTTTTCAGCTTTCCAGCAACTTGTTTCATTGCCTTCGTTTGCGCCGAGCTTCCCACACGTGAAACAGAGATTCCAACATTAATTGCTGGTCGAATCCCAGAATTAAAAAGGTCTGTTTCCAAAAAAATTTGACCATCAGTAATTGAGATTACATTTGTAGGAATGTATGCAGATACGTCTCCCTCAAGTGTTTGAATAATAGGAAGGGCAGTTAGTGAACCGCCACCGTATTTTTTATCAATTTTTGCGCTTCGCTCAAGTAGTCGTGAATGAAGGTAAAACACGTCTCCCGGATATGCCTCACGTCCCGCAGGACGACGCAAAATAAGTGATATTTGTCGATATGCCCATGCGTGTTTGGTCAAATCGTCATACACTACCAAAACATCCTTACCTTTCTCCATGAAATATTCACCAATTGTAGTTGCAACATATGGGGCAATGTACTGCATAGCGGCAGAGTCGGACGCTGTGGCAGCAACAACAATCGTATATTCCATCGCTTTTTGTTTTTTCAGAAGTTCGATAAGTGTTGCAGTAGTCGATTTTTTTTGTCCAATAATTGTGTAAATACAAATCATGTCACCTTTTTTCTGATTAAGGATTGTATCTATTGCAATAGTACTTTTTCCCGTTCCGCGGTCACCAATAATAAGTTCTCGCTGTCCACGACCAATGGGAACAAGTGCATCAATCGCTTTTATTCCGGTTTGAACAGGCTCGCTTACTGACTTTCGATAAATAATACCTGGAGCAACTTTTTCAACTTGATACTTTTCAGTAGCCTTAATACTTCCTTTACCATCTATAGGTGAACCTATTCCATCAACAACTCGCCCAATGAAATCATCAGAGACAGCAATACTGAAGACGTCCCCCGTTGCCTCGACAGTTTCTCCTTCTTCAATTAATTCGTAGTTTCCAAATACAATTGCCCCAACTCCATCTTCAAGCAAATCAATGACCATTCCGGTACTTCCTGCTTTAAAACGGAGCATTTCTCCATAAGAAACTGTTTGTAAACCATCGATGAAAACAACCTCATCTTTTACTTCTCGCACCGTTCCTACGTGTGTTTTGATAATAGCACCACTCTGTTTTCCACTACCCTCAATTTCCTGTAATATTTCATCAACTAAATTCATATATGGTTTGCAAGTAATCTATCTAACCGGCTGGCTAGTGATCCATCAATAACCGTCGAGCCTTTTGCAACAACAAATCCAGCAAGGATCGATTTGTCAACAAGATATTCTATCTCACCTGTTTTTGTTCCCCCACCAAACTTCTTCTCAAATGTCAATTTTTCATTAGTAGATAATGCGTATGGAGTTTTGACAATGATACGCGATTCTGTTAAATCCCGTATCTTTTGTGTAATTACTATTTTTAGCTTAGCGCGCGTTGATTTATCAAGTTCCATGTTAGTTTAACGTATCTGCTTTTTTTAATAGATTCGCTACAATTTGCGACTGTTGTTTACTATCGAGTGAATCTCTAAGTACCAATCGTACAAGTTCACCGCTTGTGGTCATAACATCTTCCTTGACGCGGTCTCGCAGTACTTTTTCCTCTTCTTCAAGTTGTTTTTTGAGCTGTGCTTTAAGCATACCTACTTCCTCTTGTGCCTTAAGTCTTCCTTTTTCCTCAATTTTTTTTGCTGAATTTTTTGCGTCTTGGATGATTTCGGCGGCTTCTTTTTGAGCTTTTTCAACAATCTTTTTTTCTCGTTCTTCCATCTTTGACTCCTCAAGTAGCATTTTTTCAGTCATTCTATCTTTTTCCTTTTCAGCTTCTTGTTGTTTTTTTATGAATTCAAAAAATGGCTTCGCCATAAATTTTTTGAAGATAAGAAAGAACAGGCCGAAATTAATCAGTTGTGCCAATAATAGCTTACCATCAATACCTAATGCTTCCATATATTTTATGTGAACTTAATAATGAGAGCGAATACTAAGGCATAAATTACCACTGCCTCGGCAAACGCGATACCCAAGATCATCATTGTGCGGATTTGCGGCTCTGCTTCAGGATTTCTACCAAGTGCCTGAACAGCCCCTCCTGCAATGATTCCAATACCAATACCTGGTCCAATTGCTCCCAGACCGATTGCAAGTGCTGTTGCAATCAATTTTGCTGATGCTACATCCATATATACACCTCCTTATAATTTATAATTGTTAAATTGTTAAATTGTTAAATTGTTAAAGTGTTATGAAGACAAAAAATATATTTACAACAATTTAGCAATTTAATAATTTAGCAATTTATTAATGATGTTCCGCTGTTGACATACTCAAAAATACTGCGCTTAACATGCTAAAAACGATCGCCTGAATAAATCCAACAAATATCTCAAGCATCAGAAAAGGAAATGATGCCAGAATCGGAATGAGAAATGCGACTACTGAAATAAGCACTTCTCCGGCGAATATATTTCCAAAAAGTCGAAATGCAAACGATAAGACCTTTGATATCTCTGAAACAATTTCTAATATTCCAGTAAAAAAAGCTATCGGGCCACTAAAATTTAAAAACTTCCCGACAAATTTTTTTATTCCAATATATTTTATACCATACACTTGAATAAGTACAACGGAAATAAGAGCAAGGGCGACAGTTGTATTTAAATCAGCTGTTGCGGCACGCAGTATTGGTACAGATTCATGACCTTCACGAATAAGGATACTACCAACTCCGGGAATGAGCCCAATCCAGTTTGAAAGTAAAATAAAGAAGAAAAAAGCCCCCAATACGGGAAAAAATACCGTTACTTTTTCTTGTAGAACTGATTTATATAAGTTGTAAAGTTGGGTTAAAATATATCGAATAAAAAAAACAAAGGTTGAATTTGTATCTCGCGATTTAATTTGAAACAAAAAACTAAGTGCCACAAATAATACTGTTAGAATTAACGATGCAAGAAGTGAATTAGTAATTCCCTGTCCCAAAATATGGAATATTACTTCTGGTTTAATACTGATGTGCAACATTAGAATTCTTTCGTTAGCTTATACAAATTATAAAAAGTACTTACCGTTCCTAAAATGATCAAAATAATTACAAAAACACCTTTTGTTTTAAATGTATTATCAAGAAACAAACCCAAAAAAACTCCAACAAGAAGTGGAGTAAGTAAATAATACCCGATATTAAGCGATTTGGCAAGAAGCAAATTGGTTTTTTTATCTATCATTAGTTTCTTGAAACCTTCTCCAGATCAACTGCATTTTCAATTAAAACTGTTAAATCATCATCTTTAGCATCAACTTTTCCTTTGAGTAGGACCACACCATTCGCCTTCCAGATTTCTTTTGTTGTATCAAATAATTTAGGAAAGATAATCATTTCAATTGAGCCAGTTTCATCAAAAACAGATACAAATGCCATTTTGTTGTTATTTTTTTTTGTAGTGACTATCTTCACTCTTCCAATGCTCCCCGCAACTATAACTGACTTTCCTACATCTTCGCCCGTTATTTCTCCAATTTTTTTATTTACTTTTCTCCTAATGATTGACTCAAATTGTGAAAGCGGATTTTTATCGACCGAAAAACCTAAAACTTCCCGCTCCATTGCAATGTATTCGCTTGTATCCTTAGACTCCTCTGGGAGTTCATCAATATACTTTTTTGTTTCCTTACTCGTAAAAAGGGAAAATTGGCCAGACTCCATTCCTTTCTTCTCTCTGTTTACTTCCTCAAGAGCAGCGGGATAATAGGAAAGTAGCGCTATTCTATTTCCAAATGCATCGAATGCTCCCGCTTTAATAAGACTTTCAACTGTTTTCTTATTCACTTTACGCGTGTCTACACGCAGTAGGAAGTCCTTCAATCCAGAAAAATTACGCACTTTTTTTATTTCAACAATTGATTCAATTGCTGAATCTCCAACATTTTTTATTGCAGATAATCCGAATCTAATTACACCTCCCTCAATTGAAAAATCAAGAGAGGATTTATTAATATTTGGAGGAAGGACCGTGATCTCAAGCGCTCGGCATTCGTCAATCGCCTGCATCATTTTCAACTCTCTAACTCCACCTGCAGACCCTTGAAGCTCGGCAGAAAGAAGGGACGTCATGTACTCTACCGGATAGTTTGCTTTCATATACCCTGTCCAGTAAGCTATAAGCGCGTATGAGGCTGAATGAGCTTTGTTAAATCCATATGCCGCAAACTTCTCAATAAATCCATAGATTTTATCAACAACAGCTTGTGAATATCCATTATTGAGGGCACCCTCTCTAAATTTTGCCTCGCTCACTTTCATAAGTGCCTTCTTTTTCTTACCAATTGCCATCCGGAATGTATCTGCTTCAGAAAGAGTAAAACCGGCAAGTTTATGTGCAATCTCCATGACTTGCTCCTGATACACTAAAACACCATATGTTTCTTCAAGCGTTTCCTTTAGGTCTTGATGTAAATACTTTATTTTTGATGGATTCTTTTTTCCTTCTAAAAAACTAGGAATAAGGTCCATTGGTCCAGGTCGATAGAGAGCAACCATAGCTGAAATATCTGTCATTTTGGTTGGAATTAAATCTTTTGCAAGTTTGCGCATTCCACCTGATTCAAGCTGAAATACTCCAACAGTACGACCAGAAGCGATTAAATCATATGTTTTCTTATCATCAAGCGGTACAGTATGAATGTCAATTTTTTCTCCTTGCGTTTGCTCTACAAATTTAATTGCATTTTCAAGTATGGTGAGATTACGAAGTCCTAAAAAGTCCATTTTCATAAGTCCAATTGCCTGACCATTTGAAACAGCATTCAGATCAAGACAGTACATATCGTATTGGGTTATTATGCGATCTCCTTTTGCCTCGCGCTGTAGAGGCACATATTCGGTTAAATCTTTATCTGCGATTATGACCCCAGCCGCATGTACTGATGAATGTCGAGCCAGGCCTTCGACTTTGCGGGCAATATCAAGTATTTTTTTTACTTCAATTTCAGTTTGATACGCTATTTTAAGTGGGGGATTTTCGTCTATCGCTCGTTCAATAGTCATCGCAAACCCTTGTTTTCCAAGTGGAATCATCTTCGCAATTCGATCTCCAAGGCTGTATGAGTATCCGAGTGCTCGAGTCACATCACGAACCGCCAGACGAGCCTCCATACGCCCAAACGTGATAATTTGTGCCACTTTCTCACTTCCATATTTTTCTGTAACGTATGCTAAAACCTCATCTCGCCGTGTGTCTGCAAAATCAATATCTATATCGGGAGGAGTTGGCCTGTCAACTGTCAGAAAACGTTCGAAGGGAAGATTGTAATCAAGCGGATTAATGTCGGTAATTCTAAGAATATAACTAATAATTGAACCAGCAACTGATCCTCTTCCTGGACCAACCGCAATACCATGATCTTTTGACCAGTTCACAAAGTCAGCCACAATGAGAAAGTAGGTAGCATATCCTTTTGTTGAAATTACATCAAATTCGTAATCAATTCTCTGTTTAATAAGTGGATCCTTCATATCAAGGTTTCGACCTCCCACTCGTTCTAAAATAAGATCCATCAAATGATCAGAGGATGTTTTTCCTTTTGGCAATGGGTAGTTAGGCACAATCCATGTTCCAGACGGTATTTCTACATTACACAGATTAGCTACTTTTTGGGTGTTGTCAAGAGCCTCTGGATAATCTGAAAAAATTTCTCGCATTTCAACTTCTGTTCGCAGATAAAACTCCGGTGTCTCAATCATTGAAAGTGGCCTATTTTTTTCATGAATTGAATGTTGTGTTTGAATACAGAGTAATATTTCTTGTGCGTACGCATCTTCTTTTTTTAGATAATGAACGTCATTTGTTGCAACAAGTGGAATTCCGAATTTTCTGGAAAATTCAACAAGTGTTTTATTTACGAGCTCAAGATCGTCAACGTTGTTATACCTCTGTAGTTCAATATAAAAATTGTCCTTAAAAACCGACATATATTTTTTTAATATCGCTTCTGCTTTTTCTGGTTGATTGTGCCGTATTTGGGTATTAATTTCACTGTTCAGGCAACCTGAAAGGGCTATAATCCCCTCTCCATATTTTTCAAGAAGTTCAAAATCAATACGCGGTTTGTAATAGTAGCCTTCTAAATGAGCCATCGTTACAAGCTTTATAAGATTTTTATATCCTGTATAATTCTTGGCAAGAAGCACGAGGTGAAATTGATCCCGCTCACCACTCTTCTTATCAAATCTACTTTCTGCAGCCTTATATGTTTCAACACCAATAATTGGCTTTATTCCAGCATTTTTTGCCGCGGTATAGAATCGATATGCGCCGTACAGTGCCCCATGATCGGTAAGCGCAACAGAGCTTTGACCTTGTTCCTTTACTGCTGTAACCAAATCATCTATTTTTATAAGTCCATCAAGTAGTGAATACTCTGAATGGACATGGAGGTGTGTAAATGCCATATTACTTTTTCAGTGCGGTTGTTAACCTTTCTTTAACAAGTGATGGGTCTGCCTGTCCATTCATTTCTTTCATAACTTTCCCTACTAGGAACATGATAACCGTTTCCTTACCCGATTTGTAGTCAGAAACTGCCTTTTCGTTTTCTTGTACAACTTTGGTGATTGATTGTGAAAGCGCTACTTCGTCCGTTTTGACTTGTTGAGTGGCTGTAGATGCTTTTTGTATAGAAACTTCAGGTGAATCCTGAGAACTTATTCGCTTATTAACGAGCATACTCGCTAATTTTGCTGGAGTAACCACACCGAGATCCTTCTCCGCCGGCTGGCGGATCAGGATGACAAGTAATTGTTCAAAGTAATTAATAAGTAATGGATCGTGCGTAATGATAAACGCATCCTCAAATTTGATTGAGTGCTCGTTTACATACTTTTCAAGTTGAGCTGTAGGTAGTTCAGGAAGCGGTGGATTTTTTTCTTCCTCTGAAAACTCAAGTTGGGGAATGTCGGGTTCTGGGAAATAGCGATAATCATGTGCCTCCTCTTTACTTCGTTGGGAAATTGTTTTTCCTGTTGCTTCGACATACCCTCGGGTTTCTTGAACAGGAGTTTCACCTTTTTCTAAAATCTCTATATGTCGTGTAACTTCATAATCAATCGCATTCTTCACAAATTTAAACGAATTTATATTTTTAACTTCTACTTTATAATTCGGCAATTCCACTCCTCCCCCTAACTTCTCCTCCTCTCCTCCGCCCCCCCCAATCTCCCTATCCTCTCCTCCCCTCCTCGCTACCGAGATATTCGGTTCCAGCCTCATCGATCCTTCTTCCATATTTACATCTGAAACTCCGAGTGATCGAATAAGTGTTTGGAGCTCCTCAAGAAATCTTTTTACATCGGAAGAATCGTGAAAATCTGGTTCAGTTACGATCTCGACCAGAGGCACTCCTGAACGGTTATAGTCGACAAGTGATACTTTACCATCATGAATGAGTTTTCCAGCATCCTCTTCCAGATGAACTCTTCGGATTCTGAATTTTTTTTTATTCTCAATCGAGTCGAAGTGAACCGAGAAGCTTCCGTGTTGTCCAATTGGCTCATCGTACTGGCTCAACTGAAAGCTTTTAGATAAATCAGGGTAAAAATAGTGCTTCCTATCAAACTTTGAAATATTTGGTACAGTACACTCCAGTGCTTGTGCAATCTTAATCGTCCACTTAATTGCCTGCTTATTAGCAACAGGTAATGCACCAGGGAGTCCTAAGCACACTGGACAGGTTTGCGAGTTGGGAGCCTTTCCAAACCAATCGGCGGGACATCCACAAAACATCTTCGACTTCGTTGAAAGCTCAACATGGATCTCAAGTCCAATTACTGGAATGTAATTATTCATTTTTATATTATTTCACACCGAGATCTTTCACTTCGTTCAGGATGACACAGTGTCATTCTGAGTGGAACGAAGAATCTAGGTGTTGATTTTTAAATTTTCAATTGGCCCTCTGGCTTGTTCATATGCATAGGCTACTTGATAGAGTAACTGTTCATCAAATTGTTTTGTCACAAACTGGATTCCCACGGGCAATCCCTCAACACTTCCAGCTGGAACTGAAAGCGCGGGCACTCCAGCTAGGTTCATCGGTGCAACAAAAATATCTGATAAATACATAGCAAGCGGATCGTTTGCTTTTTCACCGAGTTTAAATGGAAGTGTGGGCGAAACTGGGCATAAAAGTGCATCTACTTTTTCAAATGCTTGGTCAAAATCTTGTTTGATACGTGTTCGTACTTTCAAAGCTTTATTGTAATATGCGTCATAGTAACCCGATGAAAGTGTATACGTCCCTATCATAATACGTCTTTTTGCCTCATCTCCAAACAGCTCTCTCCCCTTCCCAAACCGTGTCCCGGTCATTCTTCCCAAATTTGAACTTACTTCTGCAGGGACAAGAATATAATACGTTTCTATTGCATACTCAACATGCGGAAGTGAAACTTCAATAAATTCTCCGCCAAGACGCTCCATCGTTTTGATTGTTTTTTGTGTAACTTCATCTACTTTTGAATCAATCCCTGAATGGGTAAATTCCTTAACTATCCCAATCTTTTTACCTCTCATTGATGTTTCAAGCTTTAAATGATATTTTGGAACATCTAACTTCGATGTTGTTCCATCGAGAGAATCATGGCCAGCGGTTACAGAAAGAATGAGCGCATTATCATATACATCCTTCGTAAAGTGTCCAATTGAGTCAAATGATGAACCCATAGCGATAATTCCATATCGAGAAACACGTCCGTATGTTGGCTTTAACCCTACGAGATTAGTGAAGCTTGCTGGAAGCCGTATCGAGCCACCCGTATCCGTGCCTGTTGAAGCAAGGGACATTCCCGCGGCAAGTGCGGCGGCCGATCCGCTACTTGAGCCACCGGGAGTTCGAGAAAGATCATATGGATTCTTCGTGGGTCCAAAGTCAGAATTCTCACCACTTGATCCATGCGCCCATGCATCCATATTTGCTTTTCCGAGAATAATTGCCCCTGCTTCTTTTAGTTTTTTTACAACTGTCGCATCAAATGGAGGAATATAGTTTTCAAGTACTTTTGAAGCCGCAGTCGTGCGCAGGCCCTTTGTAGAGTAAGCATCCTTAAGAATGATTGGAATTCCTAAAAGAGGTTTATTGTTAAATTGTGAAATTGCTGCGCCCTCGCGAAGCCTCGGGCGAAGCGGGGTTAAATTGCTAAATTGTTGGGCTTCATCAAGAGCATTTTCATTTACAGTAAGCACTGCATTAATCTCTGGATTTTTAGATTCAATGATGTTCAAGCACGAGCTGACAAGCTCTTCTACTGAAATTTCCTTTTTTTTCAACAGTTCAAGTGTTCCTTTTATGGTTAAATCTCGTGTATTAATCATTATCGAATACAGCATCAACTTCAAATAAATTATTTTTTTTCTGTGGAGCATTTGAAAGGGCTTCTTCTTGAGTAAGTACTGTTTCAGGAGTTATCTCATCACCTCGTGTTACATTTCTCAAGCCCGTAACCTGATTCATGGGAGCAACTGATGATGTGTCAAGCTCATCGAGTTTTCCGATATATGAAATTATTGAGGAAAGTTCGGTTGCAAGCGTATTAATTTCCTCGTCTTTGAGAGTTATATGTGCAAGTTTGGCAATTTTAAGAACATCAGCGTTTGAAAGATTGGTAGAAGTACTGCTCATACGAGCATATTGTAATCGAAACTCATGTGTTTTTGGAGAGAAAATGAAGAACTTCCTATCTCTTTATTGCTTCGCTTACTGAATCAGTTGAATCTTTAACTTTATGTGCAGGAGAAATTTTACGACCATAGTGAACGAGGCGGTGGGCGAAGTATTTCCATTCGCTTTTTGGAACTATTGCCATAAGATCTTTTTCAATCTTCACCGGATCCTTTTCATCGGTTAATCCAAACTTGTTTGAAAGTCGAATGACATGTGTGTCGACAATGATCCCTTCTTGAATGTTATAGCCATCGTTAAGGATAACATTTGCAGTTTTTCGAGCAACTCCAGGGAGTGTAAGGAGCTCATTCATCGTCTTTGGAACAACTGCGCCAAAGGTGTCTCGAACCATTTTTGCCGCTGCAAGAATATTTTTGGCCTTGTTTCGGTAAAATCCAGTTGAATGAATATCTTTCTCAAATTCTTCCTGGGTAGCGTTACAGTAATCCTCCAATTTTGGATATTTCTTAAAAAGATCTGCGGTGACAATGTTGACTCGCTTATCCGTACATTGGGCTGAAAGTACTACGGCGACTAAAAGTTCCCAGACAGAGGAGTATTTGAGCTCAACATGCGGAGTGGGAAAGATTTTGGTGAGTTCCTTATTTACAATGTGTGCCCGTTTCTTTCGAGCTTCTAATTCTATTGCAGTTTCTTGCTTTTTCATAAAGTTCGTGGATTCCCGCCTCCGCGGGAATGACAATGGAGTCGATTACATCTCGCGTAGTAATTTAATCCTCTCTTCAACCGGCGGGTGCGTACTGAATAGTCCAGCTAGAAAACTTTTTGCTTTGCTTCCTTTATCTTTTTTGAATGGATTCTCGATGAACAAATGAGCTGTAGCATTAGATGCGGTCTTGAGAATGAGCGTATCTCCAGAAATCTTTTCTAGTGCGCTTGCAAGTGCGTCTGGATTACGGTTTAAAAGTGCGCCACTCGCATCAGCTAAATATTCACGACGACGTGATACTGCAAGCTGAATAAGTGTTGCAATAAGCGGAGTTATAAATAGAAAAAGAATAAAAAAGATCATACCTAATTTACCTCCAGTATTATCATCATCTCCTCCCCATAATAGACTTCTCGTTATCCAGTCAGCCACAAATGCAACCGTTCCCACAAGTACCGTTACAATTCCCATGAGCCGAATGTCAAAATTTTTTACGTGCGAAAGTTCGTGCGCAATAACGCCTTCAAGCTCTGCACGATTAAGTTTCTCGAGAATTCCCGTCGTAGCACAAACAACTGCGTGTTGTGGATCACGACCTGTGGCAAATGCATTCATCGCGGGATCCTCGATAACATATACTTTCGGCATAGGAAGCCCGTCAGCTATCGCCATATTCTCCGTGACTGTATATAGATCGAAAAAGTCTTTCTTATCCGCAGGTTTTGCACCACTCATGGCGAGGACTATCTTATCTGAATAAAAATAGCTTCCGAAAGACATCATTATTGAAAAAAGAATTCCAAATACAAAGTAAAACTGGCTATCACCGAAATATTTACCAATTAAATAGAAGAAAAACGAAATGAAGGCAATAAAGAAGAACATGATGAAATATGTTCTCACCTTATTACTTGAGATTTGATTGTGGATAGTCATTAACTAAATTTCACTTTTACTTCTTTCTTCTCCTCCTCTGTGGCGGCAAAGAACGATTCTGGAGCAAAATTGAACATATTCGCTACCAAACTGTTTGGAAACGTTTGAATTTTCGTGTTGTAATCAAGCACATTTGAATTTAAGAACTGTCGAGAATAGGCAATCTTATCTTCAGTATCTTCGAGCTGTCGTTGTAAATCCTTGAAGTTGTCACTAGCCTTTAAATCTGGATACGCTTCAGCAATCGCAAAAAGAGATTTGAGTGCTCCGGTAAGCATATTATTTGCCCCAGCTTTATCTTCATTGGAAGATGCGTTCATGAGTGCGCTTCGAGCTTTCGTAACATTTTCAAATACCTCTTTTTCGTGTTTTGCATATCCTTTTACCGTTTCGACGAGGTTTGGAATGAGGTCCACTCGACGCTTCAATTGTACATCAATACCTGAAAACGCTTCCTTTATTCGAGCTTTCAAAACAATGAAGCCGTTATACGTGGCAACTAAATACACAACAAATAACACCAACACTCCGATCAAAATTACAGTTATGTTCATAAATTTTTTTCAACTTTTAATCAATAATACGAAGATTATACACTATTCATGATATAATTACCTGTAAATTAGAAGCTGTAAAGATAGGATATAGCGAGCGGGTAAGGGGTCATAGCTCAGTTGGTTAGAGCGTCCGCCTGTCACGCGGAAGGTCGCCGGTTCGAGTCCGGTTGGCCCCGCTCGCTAATATATATTCTCAAATCGGAAGGTCGAGGGCCGAGCGTAAGCGAGGTCCCAGCGAAGCGCGGGATTCGAGTCCGGTTGGTCCCGCTTTTTTGAAAACTCCAATATTATCTTTCTTCAGGATTTGGATAGGCTAAAAATTTAGTTAATATTGCATTTGTGTTAACTAAAGGGGTTTCAATAAATGATATCAAAGATGTCCATTCATCAGGATCAATAGGTTCTCCGAAATTCCAGCGTTCCTCATATGTCAGATCTGAAGGTGGAGGATTATGAGCATATTCGATTTTCTTAGCATCATCTAAGTCAATATTAAACTCAACTGAATCAGAGCTTGATGCTCCAATAATTCTTAGCTCTGCTCTTTCTGGCCTATCCCCGAATTTGGGGTTGTGTGTAAATACGAAATGCGGAGCACCTTTTACTGTAACTCCTTTTGATTTGATTCCAGCCATGTTAGCTTTCTCATCACCAACAATATTCTCAATTATTCTTATCGTTGCTTCTCGCTGGGCTCTTTGTTCAACTAATACGTCTACTTCTCCTTCTTCAGGCATATAATTGAGTATAGCATATAAATACAATGAATCTATTTATTTTTCTACAGCTTATAACATTCATTCTGATATAGTTCTTAATACATTGACCCCGTTGCAATGTTCTGAATCTCTCTTTATAATCCAATTATTAGTAAATATAGTAAAACTATTGTATGGCACGAAGAAGTAAAGCTGTAAAATCTCCTGGAAGACGCGTAAACAAACAAACTGCTATTAACAATTACCAATCAATGATTGTGGGCCTTTTGGTATTCCTTGTCGGTCTAGGAATTGTCTACAAAGTCATCATTTCCAAAATTCAGAATAATCAAAAACTACCAGGCGCATCTATTGAATTAACACAGGAAGCATCAGAAAAAGGAGTTCACATTGTAAAAGAAGGTGAAACATTGTGGCAGATTGCAGAAAACGAGACTGGATCGGGATACAAATCACCCGAGATTGCCAAAGCAAACAAGCTTACCGATCCAAATCATATAGAGGTTGGGCAAAAAATTGTTATTCCTACACTCGAAACGCCAGCTGATCAAACTCAAAAACCAAGTATTACTGCAGCTAAATATACGGTTCAAGAAGGAGATACACTGTGGGACATCTCAATTCGAGCGTACGGAAATGGATTCCGCTGGCCAGAAATTGCAAAAGTAAACAATATTCCAAATCCTGATCTCATTTATGTAGGAAATACACTCATTCTGCCGGGGAAATAGAAATGCTATAATTTTACTACTGCAGCGGTAGTTCAGTGGTAGAATGTCTCCTTCCCAAGGAGAAGGTCGCGGGTTCAACTCCCGTCCGCTGCTCTGAAGGCACTGGCGGGCAGTCAAGGATGAGCGCGGGATCCGATTCCCCTCACCCGCTCATCCGCCTTACGGGCGAGATGAGCGAGGCTCGACGAAAGTCGGCCCGGTCATTATCCAAACAGCGCCCAAATAGTTGCGCCTCCGGCAACGACCATAATAAGGGTAACCGCCCATCCAAAAAGCGTAGTTATCGCGTGATTTTTAAAACTTCCCATAATTTTTTCATTACTACTCATGAGAACGATAAATACTAGAATGACAGGTGCAATAAGTCCATTCAAGACTGCCGAGTAAATAAGCGCTTTAATTGGATCTATTCCCACAAAATTCATAACAAGTCCAATAATCATAGAAATCATGATTGCCCCATAAAATGCACTTGCCCGTTTCAGCTTCTTATGAAGTCCAAATTTCCACCCAAAGCTTTCTGAAAGTGCATAGGACGATGATCCGGCAAGTATGGGAACCGCAAGGAGCCCGGTTCCTACAATACCAAAAGTGAACAAAAGATATGCGAATTCCCCCGCAAGCGGGCGAAGTGCCGCGGCCGCTTGTTCTGCCGATGTAATATCAGTAATTCCAGCAGTAAAGAGTGTAGCCGCACAGGTGGCGATAATAAAGTACATAACGAGGTTTGAAATAAACATTCCTGACCATACATCAACTCTCATTGAACGTATATCTCGCTTCGTCACTTCCTGCCTATCTCGAATGGTCAATTTTCCATCAAGGATGCTTTCTTCGACTTCCTGCGAGGTTTGCCAGAAAAATAAATACGGTGAAATGGTTGTTCCTAAAATTGCGCAAATGAGGATGATTTGTTCACGAGTTCCTGAAATTTCTGGGAAAAGTGTGTGTTTAAGTAGTAGCAGGGGCGAATTATGAACTAACAGACCGGACAAAACATATGAAACTAAAATAAGTGCGAGATATTTCAAATATTTTGCATATTTTTCATAGGTGCTATATATCTGCATTCCGAGGCTCAAAATAGTGAAAAAAATAATTAGCACTGTAAACGAGATATTTGGAAAAATAAGCTGACTTGCCTTAGCCATGGCACCCAAGTCTGCGCCAATATTGAATGTGTTTGTTATAAATAGTAGTAGTGTGATCACATAAAGTACCCAACGGGGATAGTGTTTTCGAATGTTTGCGGCCAGCCCCCGTCCAGATACCATACCCAGCCGTGCACACATCTCTTGGACAAGCGCCATAAGCGGAAAGGTGAATCCAGCAAGCCACAACAGCTGCAAGCCATATTGCGCCCCAGCTTGGGAATAGGTAGCAATTCCCGAAGGATCGTCATCTGCCGCCCCAGTCGTAAGTCCCGGTCCTAAATTTTTCCAGAATTTATTGGCGCCCTTTACTCGCTTCTGGTCAGTTATTTTCTGTGCAAAGTCTCGAGACGCTTGTACTGTGGAATCAAGTGCTACCGCTGGTGCGCTCACAACTTTTTCAAAGTTATCCGGATTCATAATAGATATACTCATATTAAGATAAAAACCGTGATAAATTCAAGTAGGAATGTTGTATAATTTAATGCGGAGTTGCCGATGTACCTGCCTGCCGGCAGGCAGGGCTCAGTTCGACTGGACCTAGCCGTCCTAGCTCAATGGTAGAGCAAACGCATCGTAAGCGTTAGGTTATCGGTTCAAGTCCGATGGACGGCTCCCAAATAAACACTGATATGATTGAATATAGAAATTCTCGAAGCAAAAAACAACGGCAAAATATAATTTTACTTTCAATTTTTGCAGTATTATTAATAATTTTTTTATTTACCTTTGGATTTAATCTACTTATAAATACAACACTTTTCATTGCGAATCTAACCAATAATTCCAACAAGTCGCAAGTAAACAAAAATGATGAATTTGTACTCGCTCCCGAATTGTTCTCACTTTCCGATGCTACTAGTTCTGCACAATTAGTTATAAATGGTACAGCCCAAAAAAATTCAAAACTTTCATTTTATGTTAATGGGCAAAAACAAAAAGAAATTATTATCGATGCGGACACATTTGAAGATGAGCTTACGCTTCAAAAAGGACAAAATGAAATTTACGTGCAAATGGACATAGCCAAAGATACCATATCGAAAAAATCAGATACCTATCACATCGTGTACCTTGATCAAAAACCAAGACTAGAACTCGCATTCCCATCGGACGGGTTTAGAACAAATAAAAGCGATATAACAGTTTCTGGCAGTACAGATTCAGGAGTAAGTATTCGAGTAAATGGGTCTCCCGTCACATTGTCTTCTGATTCTAAATTTAATCAGACGTTACAGCTTTCAGATGGAGAAAATAAAATAGTAATAACTGCAACAGATCAGGCAGGAAACACGGAAACTAAAGAGTTAACGATCACCCTCGAACGCGATTAAAACCAAGAAAATTACTAGAACAAAGTTTGAAAGAAATACATTGTCAAAAAGTGAAGTGCTGGCAACTATTACTATAAATACTTTTTCCAGGATTGTTCCTTTTCTATAAATCGAATGTAGTAAATACATAAAAGCAAGAAGTCCAAAAACACCAGCTGTCGCAAAAATTGTCACAAAACTCGAAGAAAATGCTCCTCCCCCGTGACTTGCGGGTTCCTTAAACTCTCGGAGATGATTATATCCTATTCCGAGAACTGGATGTTTTATCGCAAGAGCAATTC
Organism: Candidatus Roizmanbacteria bacterium RIFCSPHIGHO2_02_FULL_40_13b; assembly: GCA_001789445.1. Classification (GTDB taxonomy): domain Bacteria; phylum Patescibacteriota; class Microgenomatia; order UBA1406; family HO2-37-13b; genus 2-01-FULL-39-24. Next base: position 35,600 of record MFZQ01000025.1, read on the forward strand.
CTCTTTTCACATCCTCAATCCGCGAACCGATAGAATATGTTCGTTCAAGCCGCACACTTTCCCCACTCGGCCGTGGAAGCATTGGCAGTAATAAAAAAAATAACAATAAAACAACGTATATCAATTTTCTCACTTCGATTATTCGAATAATCGAATAAATACATCCTAGTACAAATCCAATATACGTGATTCGAGAATAGGTGAGGAGAATAAGGATGAAGAGAGATAGAGTAGTGGAGTAGTGGAGAAGTCGAGATTGAGAGGTGGAGAGATGGACCTGCCTGCCGGCAGGCAGGGAGCTGGAGGTTTTAAGAAAATTCCAGAAAAAAAGGAGAGTAAGTGTTACACCTAGCGGAGTTACGTCAAAATATGTTCCAAAAACACGAAACTCATGCGGGTCCCAGCCAAAATTGATAAGCGGTAAAAGGCTTGGAAAAAGAATATATTGTATTGTTGAAAGAACTATTGTTAGAAGTGTAAAAAAGATGAGACCAGAGTACATATCCTCTTTAGGTATTTTTCGTAGTGAATAGAAGAATATAAAGTACAGGACAAGACGAACTAAATAGAGAAAAGCTACTAGGTTACTCTGTAATGAATGGAAAGGTAAAGAAATGAGAAGACTAACTCCTAAAGTTCCCAAAAAAAGCGATAGGGGAATGTTCTTTTTGATAAAAGTCAAAACTGTAAATTTCTGAAGTCTTATGTTTTTTGAGGCTAAAAAAATGATAAAAAACATGACAATTTCATGAATATAGAACGCTTGAGATCCTGAAAAGGGGATTCGTTGCAATTGGCCCAGGGAAAGAAAAAAGAAAAATAAATATAAAAGTCTACTTATCATGCAGATTGTTTTAAAAACAACTTACTTCGCACTAAAAAAGAATGAAAACTCATCATGAAGCTGTACACAAATCCCGCGGGGCCATCCAAAAATCCTAATTTGATACCATAGGTGTACCAGAACTTACCAAATGGGTAGAGAACAATCTGAAATACATTCGTTCGTGTTCCCTGTTTGTGAAGCTCAAGAGCTCGAATTGTTGAATATTTATTAATTGACTTCAAAAACTCTGCAATGCTTTGGTGTGGATAGTGATTAATAAATCCATTCAAATGTCCAGTCTCCCCTGTTGACTTAAATTGTTCATGCACCGCCCCTACCCACTTCCCACTCCCCTTTTTTACCAATCGAATAATTCCAGTTGTTCGAGCGCTGTGAGTTTCTCCATATTTGAGTTCTTTACCCCAAAAAAAATCTCTACGTTTCATATAATACGCAATAATCTTGTCATTATGGATTCCCGCCTTCGCGGGAATGACATCCTTGTCATTCTGGAGCGTAGCGATAGAATCTGGAGATCCTATCCCTGCGGCCTTCAGCCTCCGGTCCAGGATGACAGATAGCTCATTTGATAGTTCTTCATCACTATCAATAAAAAGTACCCAATCATTTTTAGCTTTCTTCATCCCTTCATTTCGAGCAGAAGAAAAGTCATCGTCAACTGGAATTGTTAGGATTTCATCGCAAAAAGAAAGTGAATCACGTAGTTTTTTTGTAAATGAATCCTCACTTGAAGAAAGTATGACAGTGGTAATCATTAACTTATTGTACAGCAAATTTAGATTCCTGTGAAGAAGCTCACGCGAGCTTTACCTTTTTGTAGCTGGTACCAAGCTAGAAATGCTTGGCGAAGTTTAGTTCGATAAATAGTATCACGTATTGCAAGTAGTTGACTTTGGTAGATTGCCCCCCTCCCTTTTTTAACACGATTTATTGTAAAGTACTCATTTATTTCCTCATCAGTCACTTTTATAGTACTTTTTAGCATTTTTTCAATAGACATTTGAATTCGTAGTTCTTTTTCAAATTGTGCTTTTGTTTGACGATTGGCAATTAGAATTGATTCGAACGTTGTTTTTTTTTGAAGTAACTGTTTTTTTATATCTGCGATTTTTATTGCAAGTTCCTTATCAGTTACTTCAATTTTTTTTCCTGCAAGAGATTGTTCAATAAGTTTTTCACTCACCAGTGTTTCAAGTACTTGTTGCCCGCTTGTAAGAGCAAGTCGGTGAACAAATTCTCCACTAGAAATATATTGGTTATTTACTCGAGCAATTGGAATGAAGCTTTTGAATTTAAAACCAATAATAAACGTTATAAGCCCGTACAGAATAAGATATACCGCAGTCTTTTGCCTTTGTGTAAGCTCTCTCCAGTTTTTCATGGAGATATTATAGCATATTATTTAAAAAGAAAAGAATAGCTTTTTTTCTCTTTATTTTGTCCCAGTAATGCGTCTGAAAATCCTGATCTAGTCTTATTTCTTTCCATTATAAATGATCCCAGTTGACTTACATTTTTTGTTTTGAAATACTGAAATTAT
>MFZQ01000026.1 GCA_001789445.1 Candidatus Roizmanbacteria bacterium RIFCSPHIGHO2_02_FULL_40_13b
TGGCGCCCTTCTGGGACGAGGTTGCGATCAACTTCACGGCTCCTAGTGACTGTGGAGGTCTCGTTGTCCCGACGCCAGGTCCCAAGCCAACGGTGGCTCCTTTGCCGCTGGCGGGATTCGTTCCGCAGTTCCGGCCCAGAAAGGCACCGGTCGCGACGACCGAACCGTCCGCTGGGATTCACTTCCGGCCACGGCGCCCCGTTGCGGCACCTGCTCCTGTTTCGGCACCGCCGACGGCCCCTCCCGTGGTCGTCCCAGAAGCGCCTCCGCCGGCAACGGTAGAGGAGAAGTGGGGTACAGGCTCGTTCGTTGAGCACGATGTTGTGCTCTGTGAAGTCTGTATCCTGGTCGATGGCTGGAACGCTGGAGACCGAAATCGACCTTGCATTCTGCAAGGTCACACCGGGGAAGGTGCGACCAAAATCGCACTAAACCCCGGCCAGGAGGCTGAGCTCAAGCGCACCTACGAATGGTGCCCGGGCTTGTCCCACCAATAGAGCAATCCTGCTCTTTCGCTCCCCAGAAAGGAGTGTGCCTATATAAATAGGCAGTAACCAGAACCCGCCAGGTGGCAAGGCTGATCGATCTTTTTCGATCTCCCCTTGTTACCTGGCCGTTCCTATGGACATAATTTTCTGGTATAAAGAAAGATTGTGTCCAGAGGTATGAATATGAAAAATATACTATCTAAATTTAATAAGCCAGAAGCTATTCTTGTGGTCACCAGCTTTCCTAGTACTACAAATGGCACTCGTGAGCTCACAGCCGTGGCTTGGCACAGTAAACGTACCCTTATGGCACTTGCTAAAAAAGGTACGCGTATGGTGGTTCTGGCTGAAAAAATACCCGCTAGCGCCGAAAATGAGACCATTACCCACTGCGGGAAAAATATTTTAGTAATTCGAGCGTGGGAAAAAGGCTCAATAAAGTCACTGTTCCAAATTGCCAAGTGGTCACTTTCCTTTTCTGCTATCCACAACACACTCTTTCAATTCGAATTCAACATATTTGGAGGAATACTTCCCGTATTTTTCCTTCCATTCTTACTAATCTTCTTCCGCCTCATCGGTAAATCAATCACGTTCGAACTTCACCAAGTATTATCAGACCTTTCCGCAATAGCAACACATATAAATGTAAAAAATAATGGTATTTTGAAAGCTTTTAATGTCGGACTTGCGTTTTTTTACTTTGCCATTGGTACGCTTGCAAGCTCAATTATTGTGTTTGAGTCGCGGCTTAAAACGCGCCTTGCGCCGTACGTAAAGTCTAAAAAAATTCACGTCATACCTCTTGCTGTTTCCCCACGAAAAATCACTTCAAAAGAAAATGCACGGCACGCACTGGGGTTTAGTAAAAAGGATCTCGTGATTATGTCTTTTGGATTTGTTAACTGGTATAAGGGTTCTGACTGGATTACAAAAACAGTCTCAAACATGCGAATGAAGAATGTTCGGCTCGTCATGGCTGGTGGAGAAAGCACTACATTCAAGGATAAGCGGTTTTATCAGAAGTTTTACCGAGATGTTGAGCGAATAGCCGAAAAAAACAATCGAATCACACTTACCGGATTTATTCCCGACCGCCAAATTGGCCGATATTTTGCCGCCGCAGATATTTGTGTACTTCCGTACCGAGTCTTTATGTCAGCCTCAGGCCCGCTTGCCCAGGCACTTTCGTACCAAAAACCAATTCTGTTCTCAGAGAACTTAAACGATTATTTTCAAAGCGATGATATGCGACGCGCACTCAAAAAAAGTAATTTGGTCGCAACTGATGTAATTTTTAAACTTAACAGCCGCCATTTTACACAAAAAATTCGACATGCAAAGGAGAATATTGAAGACTTTACCGAGTTTTCAAAGCTACTTGGAAACACTCGAAACATTGATGAGATTGCTAGTCGCTATAATCGTCTGCTCTTCTCAAATACTCCCCAGGGATTACTTCCCACCTTCCGCGTGTTAATGAATGAAAAATAAGTATGTTTGATTTAATTAAGAAATATCGATACATGCTATTGCTTTTGGTGATAGTTGGGTTTGTTGGAATTGCCAATTATCAACCCGGAACATTTCTCACCGGTTGGGATAATGTACAAACCGAGCTCTACCCAAGTCTTGCCGTGAAGCGTGCATTTTTTGCCGTATGGCAGGAATATCAGAGTTTGGGCCTTGTTGGCGGCATGGCGCACGGGGCAGATTTGCTGCGAGCACTCGGAGTATGGATCATGAGTTTTTTCCTTCCCCAAAGCCTCATTCGCTACGTATTTCACCTAGGAATGTGGTTTGTAGGAGGGATGGGAGCGTATCAACTGATTAAAATGTGTCATTCTGAGAAAGTTTTTCCATTCCTCGGTGCACTCTTTTATATGCTCAACTTCGCCACAATTCAACTGTTTTACCTACCATTCGAACCCTTCTCAATCTTCTTCGCCTCCCTCCCGTGGATGATATGGGCTTTTTTACACACCATAACTCCCCCTATCTCCTCCTCATCTCCTCAACTCCTCCGCCCCACCCTATCTCCCTATCTCCTCCTCTTCCTAGTCAATATACTCGCCACTCCTTCCTTCTACATCCAAACCCTTTTCGTCGTTTATATGATTATTTTAGGAGTCATCGCACTTTTTAATCTCCCCATCTCCTCCTCCTCTCCTCATCTCCTCCGCCCCACCCGATCTCCCCATCTCCTCCTCCTCTCCTCTCTCGCCATCATAATTGCCGCCAACCTCTTCTGGCTCCTTCCCCAGGCGTACTTTCTTAAAACAAACAATACCGTCGTTTCAAATGCAAAGATTAATCAGATCGCAACAGTTGATGTTCAATATCAGAATAAGGCTCGAGCAGATATTAGTTCTGTTGCAACATTTAAAGGTTTTTATGTCGATTTGGTGGGAAAAAACGGCACCCCCCTCTTTTCTGTGTGGCAGCAATTTAACAATTTAACAATTTATCAATTAAGTGCTTTCGCTCTGTTTGCGATTGTCCTTCTCGGTATTACCAAAAAATCTAGATTTAGAAATCCATTTCTCACGATCTGGAGTATTTGTGCACTTGCGCTCCTTTTTCCTGCAGAAGGATCGGGTTTTTTTGCGCAAATATTTCGCTCACCATTCACTAAGTTCGCGATCCCCTTTGCTCTTTTCTCGAGCTACTTTTTTGCAGAAGGAATATCCCGTGCGCATAATGTCATTCTGGAGCACACCTCTGTCATCCCCGACCCCGATCGGGGATCTATTCAAATAGATTCCCGCCTTCGCGGGAATGACAAAATAAGACTACTCGTGGTAATCGTTGCCGCCCTCATCCTCATCCTCGCCACATCTTTCCCCGTCTTCACCGGCAACTTCTTCTCAAACGATATGAAGGTTTCGATTCCAAAACAATACTTTTCGCTCTTTGACTATTTCAAAAATAAACCAGAGCATGATCGAATTGCACTTCTTCCCGACGCAACATTTTGGGGCTGGTTCAATTATCGCTGGGGCTACACCGGCTCGGGATTCTTATGGTACGGAATCAAACAACCAATCATTTCACGAACATTTGATGTATGGAGTGATAAAAGTGAAAGTTACTTTTGGCAAATGAAAACCGCACTTGAAGCGGAAAATATGTTTGATGTTAATGATGTATTAAAAAAGTACAACGTACGATATCTCGTCTTGGATGAAAGTATGCTTCCAGTCTCTTCAACAGATAAAAGTCTGCAAATCGATCGAATTAAACAAATACTTGAAAAAGACGAGTTCCTCTTCCTCGATGCCCAATTTGAGAATATTTCGGTGTATAAAGTTAGTATCACTTCCTCCTCTCCTCCCCTCCACTCCTCCGCCACCCCCAATCTCCCCATCTTCTCCTCCCCTCCTCTACCAAATATTGGTCCAATCATACCAATAAACAATAAGGATATCGCCTACTCCTCCCTCTCAACCTACAAAACCGATCCATCCGTCCAGTTCGACAGATTTTATCCTTTCGCCTCACTCATGAGTGAAACAAAACTCTCATCCCAAGTATGGAGTTTACAAGAAGAATCAGCGAATTTTGTAGTAAAAACAGAGCTTCCTATCAATATCGATGACTACGACTTATTTTTTGATAATAAAACTGGCCTGACAAACGATATCTATCTTTCAAATACCCAGCTCGTGATTCCAATAACAAAAGTTCCCGTTGTGAAAGCAGAACTCGAGAGTACAGAGATTACAGATTGTTCGCCAATTCACTCGATTTCGGGCTCTGGAGAGGCAGTTTTTGAAGATAATTCGCTTAATTTGAGCTCAAAAGGACCGGTTACCCACTGCTTTGCCTATGATTTTCCTGATATTTCTCAAAAAGATGGATTTGTAATAAAAGTTAACTTTAAAAATGAGGTAGGAAAAGGACTTTTTTTCTATATTCAAGATGATACTAAAAAACAGGCAGTGATTGAAGATCGATTACCGAGTGGAACTTCTTATTATTTCATCCCTCCCCATTACAATTTTGGGTTTGGATATACGGTGGGATTTCAACAAGATGCGGGAAGAACGCAGACGGCAAAAAACGCGCTTTCAAATCTTGAAATATATACGTTTCCGGTAAAAGAGTTGAAGGAAATGTATTTTCAGAAAAAGGGGTACGTTGTTGGTCAAATGAAAGAAGATAGCTCGACAACGGTTATTTCTGATCAGGCATATGATGATGGCTGGATACTTGTAACAAAAGATCGTTCACCCGCCAAACATATTTTGGTTAATAATTGGCAAAATGGGTGGGAACTTTCAAATGAAAAGAGCGATTTTTACATCATCTTCTGGCCACAAGTACTCGAGTTTGCAGGATTTTTAGCAATAATTGTCATCCTGATCCCGCTTTGTGGGAGAAGGATCTAGGTGTGAACACCGAGATTCTTCGCTAGCGCTCAGAATGACAAGGTAGTTTGTTAAAATATCATTATGAAAATCGTACACGCACCACATGTAGTCTTGAGCGCACCGGCTTTGCCGGTTGGCAAAATAGATAAAAAACTTCACCAGTTGGTGAAG
>MFZQ01000027.1:0-3734 GCA_001789445.1 Candidatus Roizmanbacteria bacterium RIFCSPHIGHO2_02_FULL_40_13b
CTGCATTTTGCATCAGATGAAATGATGGCTTTTTAGAGTCGCCAATACTTCCATCGTCAGTCGCTCCACACACATTGAAATATCGTAATAGAACATAATTTATTCTATGAATCTTAAAGTACCAATTGATAATTCTCTCAGACATATATTTCGATGAGCTGTACGGATGTGAACTTGGGTCCACTGGGTGGGACTCATCAATGAAGTCATTTTTTGGTTCTCCATATACGGCACATGTCGATGAGAATACAATCTTCTTTACATTGTATTTATGCATTGCTTCCAAAAGCGCAACCGTTATTGCGATATTATTTCCAAAATACAGTTCGGGATGCAGTTCTGATTCTCCCACATCACAAAATGCAGCGTAGTGAATTACCGTATTAATTCCTGATTCTTTTTCAAAAACAGCGTTTATTCCAGTCCTTATATCTACTTCATAAAAACGAATTTTTTCTTCTCCATATTTTGATTGAAGTTGTTGCAACGGACCTTTAAATCCTCGAATATAATTATCTATCCCCACAACTTCATATCCAGTCTCAAGGAAAAGGTTACATGCAACCGATCCAATATACCCACCTGCACCTGTTATGAGAATTTTTTTCATATGAATAAGTGTACCACTTCCCACATTCCCCAAAGTGCTAATATGACAAACGCTACAGCACCAATAAATGCAATCGTTTTATTTTTTACGAGTGCAATTGTTTTCGTTGGGGAGATAAACAGAAGTAGATTAAGTACCATGTGACCAAACAGTACGCCAATCGCAAACCCAAATACATGAACAACATTAAAAAGGGGAACGTAGCCTGCAAAATCATCAAGTCCGAGAATAAATGGAACCGTGAAAGAGAATGCAAAAAGCCCTCGAAATGATAATTTTTTTGCCTGCGAATTCATAGAGGTATGCGGAATAATTTTATTGAGAAACGGTGCAACTAGTTTATTAAAGTGGGATAATATGCGGGCAAATCGTGTGCTTCCGGCATGTTCAAATCCATCTTGTGCCATTCGTAAAAGCACAAGTGAGGCAATAAATATCATGAGTGCTAAAAGCCATTGTATATCGCGAAAAAAATTCCAAATGGTAAGGATTACCACAGTTCCAGTAGCATTTCCAAACGCAGTTCCAGCTTCAATTGCAATACGATTACGCACACCTGGAAATCGCGACATCGCACCGCCAATAAATATGGCAAAATCAACTGAAGTTTTAAGATAGATCGTTGCACCAACCAAAATGTCTGCGAGTTGTAATTCTAGTAAAATCTTGTGTGTTGAAAAACTGTTGAGGATTGAAGTATGCACAAAAATCCAAAATGACAGAAAGAAAAAAATTACAACGGTCAAGACCAGTGGGACCATTTGATATTTAAGTATCATCTTTCGATCATCCATTGGCTTATTATACCATTGTAAACTCGTTGACTTACATAAAACTTTTTGCTATTCTTGGACATATGAAAGCCGCAACAGATGACATCCGTAGTATCTTTCTTTCATTTGTCATTATTTTAATCGTTGGACTTGCGACGGCAAACTTCTTTAAAGTACGTATTCCAGTTTCTGTTGTTACGAGCAACCAGAGTAATGAATTTGCTGTTATTGGAGAAGGAAAAGTAGACATTGTACCCGATACTGCATTTGTTGATCTAGGAGTTAGTGTAAACGGCGTAAGCACTGTGAAAGAAGCCCAAAGTTCAATAGATACGATTAATAATGCAGTTATTGAAGCGGTCAAAAGGCTTGGAATTACTAAAGAAAATGTAAAAACAACTAATTATTCCATTAATCCTAATTATACATATGAAAACGGTAAGGATCGAATTAATGGATACAATGGCAATGCAACAATCACAGTTAAGACATCCAAAACGGATCTTGTTCCGAAAATTATTGAGGTGGCAACAGCAGTAGGAGCAAATCAAGTACAAGGAGCTCGCTTTTCTGTAGAAAAACCAGAAGCATACCGTGCGCAAGCTCGAAATAAGGCAATAGCAAATGCACGCGCGCAGGCAAAACAACTGGCCACAGACCTTGGAATCAAGCTCGGAAAAGTAATAAACATGGTCGAAGCAACCGGAAATGTAGGTGGACCATTTCCAGAAATGAAATCATCTGTTGCTATGGGAATGGGTGGAGGAGGAGGACCCGTAATCGAGCCTGGCACCCAAACAATTTCCTCTACAGTCACCTTGTACTTCGAAAAGAAATGATCGTCATAACTGGCCAAACGGGAACCGGGAAAACTGCATACGCACTCAAGCTTGCCAAAAAAGTCAATGGCGAGCTCGTGAACTGCGACTCAAGGCAAATTTACAAGGATCTGAATATTGTTACTGGAAAAGACCTTTCTCCAAACTGTCATTTCGAAGAAGTGAAACGACTGAGAAATCTCGACATCGGATATTTTATCATCAACGATATTCCCATTTGGCTCTACGACATCGTGAAACCATCAGAACCCTTTTCATCGTATGAGTATAAGCTCTGTGCACTTGAAGCCATTTCAGCCATTGAAGTGAAAGGGAAGGTGCCCATTATTGTCGGTGGAACATATCTATATATCAGAAGTCTTCTCTATGGTTTCGAAACAGAAAAGATTCCGCCTGATTGGAGACTTCGCGAGATACTTGAAAAGTTATCGGTCCAAAAGCTCCAGGAAAAGCTTGCGTTGCTCAATCCAGAAGAATTCGACGCTATGAACAACTCTGATCAGAACAATCCTAGGAGACTTATGAGGAAAATTGAGATAATACGTCATCCCGAACTTGCTCGCCTCGGCGAAGCTCCGCGAAGACGGGTTTCGGGATCTCCACACCGCTTATCTGTTGTCATTCCCGCGAAGGCGGGAATCCAATTGAATAGATCCCCGATCGGGGTCGGGGATGACATCGACTTTATCGCCCTCAAGTTTCCGGATAATGCAACAATGCGGGAAGTAATTGGTAAACGAGTCATGGAGCGATTTGAGAATGGGGCAGTGGAGGAGACTCGTGAATTATTTGAAAAAGGATACAAGGAAACAGATCCGGGATTGCAAACAATTGGGTATAAGGAGCTTATAGAATATCGGAAAGAAAATACTTCGAAAGACGAAATGATTCAAAAGTGGATTCTAGCAGAAACAAAGTATGCTAAAAGGCAACACACTTTCATGAAAAAAGATCTCAAGATATCTTGGCTCACTATCTAACAGTTATCACCGAAAAATGTATTGCCCTTTAGCTTTCTCTCGATTTTAGCGACAGACACTATGTCCCCAACAGTTCCAAATCCTCACACAAGGTTCCACAACTGGTGCGCATATCTGGATCACTCGTTCACAAAGATTCCAGCATCCGCTCCACCAAGATCCACATGAATTCCAAAACATAGGTTTATTTGGTATTAAACTTATAACTATACACAGAGTAATAATTCGTATAAGGTTTGTCAAGAGGACTATCTATATCAAACAATCATACCGTAGATTTGAGTCTCTTTAAGTCAGCCTCAACCATCATTGAAACAAGTTCTTCAAACTTCACTTTAGGCTCCCAACCAAGCTGTGCCGCGGCCTTTTGTGCATTTCCCTGTAGATAATTAACCTCGGCCGGGCGCATAAATCGAGGATCCATTTTCACATATTGTTCCCAACCTTTTATTCCAACTGCTTCAAACGCCGCCTCGACAAATTCGCGCACTGTTCGGGCCTTCCCAGTAGCTATAACATAATCATCTGGTTT
>MFZQ01000027.1:3765-9456 GCA_001789445.1 Candidatus Roizmanbacteria bacterium RIFCSPHIGHO2_02_FULL_40_13b
ACATAATCCCCGGCAAAACCCCAATCACGTTTTGAATCTAAATTTCCCAACCGTAGCTCCTTAGCAAGCCCCAATTTGATTCGCGCAACTCCATCGGTAATTTTTCGCGTCACAAACTGTATTCCTCGAATAGGGGATTCATGATTGAAAAGAATCCCGTTGCATGCAAACATATTATATGACTCACGAAAGTTAACGGTCATCCAGTATCCGTATACTTTAGCAATTGCATACGGGCTTCGTGGATGAAATGGCGTGTCTTCATCTTGAGAGCCTTCGCTTGTTCCACTTCCGTACATTTCAGATGTTGAGGCCTGATAAAAACGAGTTGTGGGGGAAAATAGCTTGATTGCATTAAGAAGGTAGAGTACTCCAAGGGCGTCAACCTCCGTCGTATGCTTCGCCTGATCCCAGGAAGAGCCTACGAACGATTGAGCAGCTAAATTGTATACTTCGTCTGGAGAGGTCGACTTTATAATACGCATCAGGGAAGATTCATCCGTCATATCTCCTTCAATAAGCTCAATTTGATTTGTCACACCAATATAGTCAAGATATTCATAGTTTGGATTAGAATACCGGCGAACCATTCCATATACTTTATATCCTTTATCGAGAAGTAGTTTTGACAAATATGACCCATCTTGCCCCAAAACACCCGTAACTAATGCCTTTTTTGCCATATGTCTCAATATATCATAAGAATTGGAAGGAAACAATACATTATAATGAGCGTAGATACCTATTTTGAGAATGTTATTCCCGCGGTTAGTTGTCATTCCCGCGGAGGCGGGAATCCATTTAATTAGATCCCCGATCAGGTCGGGGATGACAAAAAATCTAGATCCCGAAATAAATTCGGGATGATGACTATGCAAAAATTAATTGATCTTGCTAAATCGAAAACCTCCAAAAACATTCTCATTAACACACTTGGGAATTACATTGGTGTTTTCACCACAATTATCTACTTCTTGGCCCTCGCCCGAACATTCTCAAAGCCCGACATGGCAATCTACAGCGTCCTTTTTGCCATCGCAAACGTTCTTGCCAACTTTTTTGACCTAGGAGTAAATGCAAGCGTCTACGCCACTATTCCACATATTTTGCATGACAGAAACCAGACGATCTCGTTTATTAAAAGCAATCTCGTATTTCAAACTACAATCGCAATCGTTGTTCTTTTCATCTGCTGGCTCTTCATACCATTCGTCAACACCGACCTTTTACACCTTAACACTTCATATATTAATTACTTTTGGACTTTCGTATCAGTCATTTTTTTCATGTGGCAAAATACGTTTCTTAACGTACTTTTTGCAAGTGAGCGATTTTTGTTCGCTAATATCGCGCAAACAGTGTCTAATTTCTCACGAATACTCCTTATCCTCATAATTATTTACGCAGGAAAACTGACCGTAACCAACACCATTATCGTATTGGGAATACTTGGACAAGCTATTTTCCTCGTTTGTGTACTCTGGAAAAGAGGAGCGCTTCTTCGAGAGTTCTTACAAGCTCCAGTCCTACGTGAACATATTAAAGCTCGATTCATGGGAACATATTTCCTTGCAACCCAAACATTTACGCTTGCTTCACGCCTCGATTTATTCATGGTTGCCCACTACCTTCCACTTGCCCAAGTAGGGGAGTATAGCATTGCTCAAAAAATCATCTTAAATATCATTACAACCGTGAACAGCATCACGCAAGTGGTTTCACCTCAATTTGCCAAAGTGATAAAAAAAATAGAGGTAGTACGGTTATTAAAGCACTCTCTTTTGTATATCCTGGTACCCGCATTTATTTTTGCTGCTGCCGCACTTACTCCAGATATCATATATATCCTGGTCCTTTCAGAAAAATGGGTAAATGCGATTCCTGTCACACGAGCTCTAAGCATCGTGTACATATTTTACACACTTCTCAACATTCCACTCCTATTCTTTCTCTACACGATAAGAAAACCTGTGTACTTACTCATCATTAACATGATCTTCCTCACCATCATGGCCACCGGAAACTTCTTACTCATTCCAAAATACGGCGTCTTTGGGCCAGCTGTAGCCATGGGAGTTGCGATGGTGGTGGTGAGCTTATTTACTTTTGGAGTAATCAAGAAAGAAATTGGGAAACTAGATTAGTTTCTTGACATCAATACCTCTATATCTTGTGCGATTTCTTGGGCATGGAGCGCAGTGTCAACTTTTGTATATACTTTTGCAACTTTTCCTTCTGGATTAATAAGGTAAGTAATTCGATACGTTCCTTTGAAAAATCTTCCCATAAAAAACTTTTCGCCCCAAACTCCATACTTGGTAAGAACAACTTTTTCGGGGTCAGCAAGGATTGGGAAGGAGAGGGAGTACTTTTGGGCAAATTTTTCATGAGATTTGACCGTATTTTTCGAGACACCAAACACTTGGATATTTTTCTTTTTAAATAGTTCGTGCGAATCTCGAAAATTGCATGCTTCCTTTGTGCACCCCGGCGTATCATCATTGGGATAGAAGTAGAGTACAATCCACTTCCCACGATAGTCAGAAAGTGTGTGAGTTTTGCCATCCTGATCGAGTAACGAAAAATCCGGTGCAGTTTCACCAACTTTCAAAAGATGCAATTTTTCAATGAGATTTTGTTGAGGAACCATAGGTGGCGGGGGTGGGAAGAATCGGACTTCCGTCAAAGGTTTTGGAGACCTCTATTCTACCACTAAACTACACCCCCAAGCTCTTCAGACCCGTCTGACGGACGGGGTGCTCTCGAGAGGACTCGGACCTCCGACCTTCAGATCCGCAATCTGATGCTCTATCCATCTGAGCTACGAGAGCAAGACATGGTATAGTATATCGCACGACGGCCAAAATAGGAAGCATTATGAACCTTCAAGGTTCATAATATAAAAGGTCGGATATGACCTCTGGTATACTTCTCCTATGGATGAAGACGAACTAAAAAAGTTGGTTCTTGATATCGTTAATGAATCTATTCTATTGAAAGACACGTATACGAACACTCCAAGTGCAATAATAGAGTTTTGCGATATATTCTCGAGTGACAGCAATGAATATAATGCTCTAATAAAAACAATAGAAAGACTTGGCAAAGCCGTTTTTCCTGGCCCCACAGGCGACATCTATCTTCTTAAAGAGCCACTCAACACTGCCGCTGGGAACTTATATTACATTAAAATACGTAAGCCTGATGATAAGCTTCGACTGAGAGGAGATGCGGATTTTAACACAGATTATCGAAAGTTATTGAGTAAGCATAAAGATGATCCTTGGTTTGAACATATTATTAGAGACAAATTCGAGATGCTACGTTTATCTGATCCTAAATTTAATGTTATGACATGCTTCTCAAACATTCCTGTTCGAGAGTGGATATGAAACAAGTTCTAACATATCTCGCCAGCCTCTATAAATCACCAAACCAATCTATATTAAAGATAATATGCTATAATCTTTAATATGAAAACATATATTAAACCCTTTTCAGGGATCTATAAACAGCAGTATAAATATCAAAGCTTCCTACCAGCACTTATCAATCGTTCATTTCATTGGGAAGATGAGAATTGACCATTAAGACGATCCAAATCATGATATACTACTTGAATGAGTCAGGTACTTGAAAGAAACGCTGTACACGGAATAATTCCATTCTATGCAGATCCTGAACTATCTCCTGAAGAGTATGCAGTATTCGCGACTCAAACCCTACGGTCAATAGCTCATTTAGGTTTGAGACATCCAGTCGTACTTGTAGATGATGGAGATACATTAAGAGGCGAGGTTGCCTTGCAGGACGTTGTCGAGACCATACGTCTTGAACCTCGTGGCGGTAAGGCAGAAGCTGTACGATATGGAATTGCACGAGCTCTTGATAGAAATCCTCAACTTGACTATTTGATTCAGTCTGACTTTAATGGTGATCCGAGTCCCAGACAGGCACAACGGATGGTGAGAACTCTTCAATCAAGAGGTATTACTGGAAATGTCCCCGCAATGGTTTTGGGTGAACGAGATGAAGCTCTTGATAGAAGGGGATACCTTGATGAGCATCGGAGAGCAATTTTTGAAATTCAACAAACGTTTTGTGCTATGCTCGGATACCCTCAATTAACTGATCCAACGACAGGATTACGAGTTTATACCCGTGCTCTGGCTGAAAGGTTCCTTGATAGGGGCAAGGCAACTGATTTTGGCAGTGATATTGAACAACTCGTGATTGCAAGACTTGTGGGTGCAGAAGTTCTACCATACAAGCTCAAGGTAACACGAAAGAGGGCAAATTTTACGCCGATAAATAAATTTAGAGACTGCCAAGTAGCGCTTATACTTCATGAGGACGATTTACGGGCTATTGGACTAGACGAGGTTGTTGATACCTTCGGTGGAGAAGTAACTACGAGCACTCTGGCCAACTTAAATCTAAATATAAGCGATTAATCTACCCCTTTTATTATTTAAAAACCTTCAAGGTCCTGAATAGTTCCAATGAATCGACTTATCGCAGTTGAGGATTGAAAATCATTAAATAGTTCGCTATACTATAGATGTGGAAAAGAAGAAAGTAATTACTATGATGGATGTATTTAAAAATCCTCGATATCGAGGAAAACATGTTATTTTGATATCTGGAAAGGTTTTTACTGCTAACACAGGCGAAGGTGCCTCTGATATTCTTGAAAAAGTTAGAAAACGATATCCAAAAGAGACGCCAGAAGTTGCGTACCTTCCTAAAGCCCATTCTTTGATTTTATGGATGTGAAATTTGCCTTTGAAAAGGGTGGAAAAAACATATTTGGAGAAATCTATCGGCCTATTGCAAAAGTTTCATTTAAGTCACCACAAAAAAATCTCTGGACCGATACCTGGATGGTTATCGACACCGGTGCAGATTTCACCATACTTCCTCGGTATTTAGCAAAAGATTTAGGCATCTCACTTGAAAATGACTGTAGTATTGACAGTACATTTGGAGTGGGAGGAGAGCAGACACTCTACCTACTTTCTAATAAAATCACTATTCGAATGGGAAATATTGAGAAACAAGTTCCCATAGCATTCTTAGATAATAATGATGTTCCGGCGCTCATGGGACGGTTGGGATTCATTGAAACATTTGATACTACGTTTCTAAAAAAACACTCCGTTATTTTTAAAGACTAAAACACGTTCCTTATTTTTTACTTCAACGTCGGTTCTCTCCAGTAAAGCAATTCCATTGCCAAAGATTTATATGCTCCTTCCTCACTACTATCATCTTCTCTGGGAGGATTTGTAACTGCATTACACGCAAGATGGTAAACTCCACCACAACATACAATCATATCATGCGGACCCATTACCACATCATCACACGCGAAACAATTAACTTTTTCGTTGTCTACTGTAGTCCTCCCACTCCTATCAGCCCAAAATTCTACATTATATTGTGCTGTCCGCAGGGCAAATTCCTTTATATTCATTGAGCTCCAATAAAACCGTCCTCCTCCCTCTACCTCCGAAACATCTAAGCCTGCTTCAACTTGTCTAACTGCTCTTTCTAACATTGTTCAAATATTATAAGCCAAATTTACTTAGTTGTGCGATAAACCTACGTTCTACGTTGAAGTGCAACACTTGTCTCTTTAGAAGATTTAAATCTTCTAAACTTGTAACGGTTAACTTCTTTTTCCATAAC
>MFZQ01000028.1 GCA_001789445.1 Candidatus Roizmanbacteria bacterium RIFCSPHIGHO2_02_FULL_40_13b
ATTTTTTGTTGTACAGGATTACAGACAATATATGAAAATATTAGATAAAATGGGAGTTAGGAAGTATACGCAGATAGAGTTGCGACCATAAAAATATGAATAAATACAATCAGAGTGGACAAACACTGTTAGTCATTATCCTTCTGGCGACGGTGCTTCTTACGATCGGCCTTTCTGTTTCCCAAACCACTACACAAGAACAAAAGATTACGAAGCTTGAACAAGACGCCAAACAGGCGTATGCGGCGGCCGAAGCCGGTATTGACGCAGCAATTAAACAAAAGACCACGGTATCAATCGGTTCACTTGGCCTGGGAAATGGGATTTCCGGAACTGCAACTGTTCAAACTACAACTGCAAACGGATTTACCACTCCAACAATGAAAAAAGACGAACAGTACACATTTTATGTATCTGATTATGATATTGCCGCAAATAGCTTTACTGGTGAATCATTTGATGATTCAATGAATATTACGGTGAATACACCTGGCGGCGTGTATGTATGCGGACCAACGACAAGTATGGCGCTCGAACTTACCTTTGTCTTAACAAATAGTACTAATTCTAGTTCTACGGTTTCAGACAGGCGAATTATTGATCCTTGTTTGCTAACCGGGGCCACCAATGGCACCATTTCTTTTGGCCAAGCATTTACACCAAATGCAAGTTCTATGATGATTATGCGTGTCATTGCACCATCAGCAACATTCTCGGGAATTTCTCTTAATATAAATAAGGCTAGTGGAAATTGGCCACTACAGGGACAAACTATTGTTTCGTCTGCCCAAACTCAAACAGGAGCATCCAAAAAACTCCAGCTTTTCCAAAGCTATCCCCAACTCCCCTCCGAATTTTTTGTAACACGATTTTGACAAATTGTCAAATTGAAATAAATTTGATATACTATCGGGCATACATTATGTATGTATCATCTAAAATAAGTGCCGTATTTGGAATATTTTTTGACAAAGAAGGAAAAATCCTCATTATTGAAAACGAGCGTGGAATTGATATTCCCGGTGGCCATGTTGAGCTTGGCGATACTGATGAATATTCTGCAATGAAGCGAGAGGCTTGGGAAGAAGCAGGAGCAGAAATAAAAAACTTAATACTACTTGGGAACGTTAATACACATAGTGGATCATATAGAGGAAAATGTATGGCTTTTTTTACAGGAGATCTCATCAAATATACAAGTAAAACAATGAATGAAACCGAGTTTTTGGTCAGATATTCACAAAATAAAACTCTACTTAGAAAGTTTATCAATAAAGCATATGAATGTAGAAAAAGCCCATGAGTTACTTCGACTTGGTGATAATCCAGTAGCATTTTTAAATGCACAAATAAATATTTACAGCGGCGATCACCCAAACATTCCTGGGTTGACACCAATAAATGAGGTTGGTTTACCTACTGACACTGAATTCTATCATGGAATCAGCGTCGGTACAGTCCCAGAGCATGTTCCAGCAACTATCCTGCCTGCAGTACTTAATTTGGGTTCTGGTTCTGATACCAAAAAACAACTTCCTCATGCAATTAATGTTGATATTTCAATTGAAGGTAGACCAGGCGTAGTTGCAGATATCAAACATTTACCATTTGCGGATGATTCAATGACTATCATTATGGCCTCACATGTTCTTGAGCATATTAGACCCGATGACATTGACGATGTTTTAAAAGAATGGATGAGAGTTCTACATGGAGAAGGATTATTGCGAATAGCTGTACCTGATGCAATTATTGTATTAAATGAAGTTATCCAAGGGACAAATAATGAAGGAGAGCCCGCTGTCGATTTAGTAAACGGTTCTGCCACATTAACCCAAATTTATGGATTACGGGGTGAAAGAACCGATATTGATCCTCGTTGGAGACACCATATATTATTTAGCGAAAGTCTTTTGCAATGGTATATGCACTATAATGGACTTGAAACAACGAGAGGATATGAAAATGCTACTGCTCTTTCAGCAATATCTGGAATAAAATTAGACGAAACAAATAGATATTCTTTAAAAATGGAGGGTAGAGGTAATTACTCTCCACACCATCCTGAAAGCCCTATTTCAGATCAAGAGTATGATGAAATGATAAAGAGCTTCACTCCAAGCAAAGATTTGAGTATTATTATTCCTGTTTATAACGAAGAAGATGCGTTACCTATGTTTTTTGCAAATTTAACTAAGGTTATTAAACGTGCAAAATTAGCACAAAATGAGGTGATTTTTGTAATAAACGGATGTACTGATAACTCCGAACAACTCGTGCGAGAGTTCATTTCTTTGACTGAAATAGATGCGAAAATTACTTACTCTGAAGCTGGAATCTTACAAGCATTTATTGGTGGAATTGAAAATAGGGATTTGGACGGACACGTTGCAAAGATCGATGTTGATTCTGAAATGCACCCCCATTCGCTCGGACTTATGCAAATGTACTTAGAACAAAACCCGGAACTTCTGGTTACTTTTGCGGATCCTCAATCTGCTGATGATACACCAGATTTATATAACCTTGGAGAGTTTTTCCAAGAATTTAAGTCTAGAAGAAATCATATTCATGGTCGAATGAGTATGTATAGAACCAATCCCTTTGCTCTTTTTGATAAAGAACAGATACTTGATTCAGGAGTTGTTGTTGAAGATATGGTTCTCAGTTCGTGTTATGCATATTATTTTGGTTTACAAAGTATTCAGGTTACACCCCATGCTATTGTGCGCTCACAAACTCCTAGATCGCTCGATGAATTAGTGGACCAAAGAGTTCGTATTAGAAGAGAAAATAAGAGACTACTGGAATACTTTCCCCAATTTAAATTACTGCAGTTGTCTCTCGCACGCATAACATTACCGCCAAATGATGATGATGACCCAAAACTCGCAAATTTAAAAAGAGCACAACAAGCTTTTACACAGTATCTATCCCATCTGGCAAGAGCCGTCGATCCTGAAGGAAAAGGAAATCATGATTGGAAGTTAAAAAAAAGGGTACAATTCAAGCAGAATGAATGATTATTTCCCTTCCGAATTTTTTGTAACACGATTTTAATATGAAGAAAGCATCTTCTGCAAGAGGATTTGTAGCCTGCATACTACTCATTATGTTTTTCGTTTCTCCCTCACATGCCCAGAATCCAACTTGTGAGAACAAACGAGTAGCCGGAGACTATAATTGCGACAATGTAATCAATGTACTCGATTTTGAGAGTTTTCAACAAGATTTTGTAGCACACAAAACCACGCTTGTATATTTTGAGTCATGGAGACGAGCTATGTTTGGAGTTGTTCCTACAACTCCGACTCAAAACAAACAAGCACTTATTACCCAAGCACTACAGGAAGTGAATAAGCAAAATATTATTACTACTATTGCATCCATCGCAGACGATGATGATAGTCCGGGAGTTGATACTACCCAAACAAGATGGAGCAACTACAGTGGCAACCAAACAGAGCGCACGTATGTTGCTCGTGAGTTTGAGAAGATGGGATATACCACCACAAGCCAATCATTTTCTGTTGGGTCTGTTAATTCTGCTAATGTTATTGCTCGACTAAATGGTAAAGATACCACAAAACGGTATTTAATTACCGCTCATCTTGATTCTACTGCCGCCCGTTCTGGTACTAATGATCCTGCACCGGGGGCAGACGATAACGGAAGCGGAACTGCAACCGTGCTTGAAACTGCTCGAGTGTTAAAATCGCTTGGTTCACAATTAAAGTACTCGGTTGAATTTGTTCTTTTTTCAGGAGAGGAGCAAGGGTTATATGGCAGTGACTATTATGCGTCACGTATCCAAGATACAACTTCAATTTTAGGCGTATTTAATATGGATATGGTTGGATGGAATCCGGCTAACCGCGGAGATTGTGTTCAGTTTGGGTATATTGCCCGAAACGGAGGAAATGTACTTTCAGACGCCGCATCAATGATTGATAGAACGTATAACATACAACTAAAGGCAGATTCTGTGCTCACTAATATTTTTGCTTCAGACCATGCCCCTTTCGTGCGAAAGAATATAAAAGCTATACTTATTTCGGAATGCGCACTTATGGAAGCACGGGTAGGAACTGTGCAACCAAACTATCATAGTGTGACCGATGTACCCAATACACTTAACTACAATCAAATTCAAAAAACAGCAAAAACACTTGTAGGAACCATAATCGAGTTAGCATATTAAATATGAAGAAAATATTTTTAGTAATTATTGGGGTTTTTATAGCGGGGGGTCTTTTGTATTATTTTCAGTATAAATCCCGTGCCCAGACGGCTCAAATCATGCTTGCGAAAATTACGTATACCAACGATGCCGAATTTGAAACAGCATTCGATGGAAGCACCAGCGTACACTATTATTACGAGCAACCATCAGGAACCAATTCGTATATGATATCGAAACTTACTACAGACCAGTATACAAAGCTCACTTCTCGTGGATTTACCGTAGAAAAACTGGAAACAAACCCCGATATGTCAAGCTACCTTATTGTATATACTCCCCAGACAGTTCCGGTGGATAGTTTTGCCGTAATGGGCGATGCAAAAGCGCTTGATACTCACTTTACACTGGTAAAAACAGGTTCGAGCGTACAGAAATTTGGTCATGATGCACTTGTTGATGATGACGTTGCAATTTTCACCTATGATATTGCCAAACCCCTCGCCAAACCTCTCTATAAAACCGTTCGGGTCAAGAATCAATATAGATAACTATATCGAAACATGTCCAGGACCTGATAGATCCCGTACTAGGGATAAGTCCTCTCACCCTATAACAATCTGGGAACAATGTATCAGTTAAGAAGTATAATTAAAGTGATTTTTCTATGAATAAATACCTTTATACCCCATACGAATTCATTACAGATTTAATTGACAATATAGATAGGGCTCATGATACAGTCTGGATTCAAACAATGTACTTTGAAACAGGAAATCATACTAAATTATTAGAAAAAGCACTTATTCGAGCAAGAAAAAGAGGAGTAGAAGTCAAAATTTATATAGATTGGATCACTGAAAAATATGCGAATGGAGAGTTAGATATTTTTCCTTCTTTTAGTAAAGTGCGAAGAACTAGTAATAAAAATACTCGACACGCGTCAAGGATGATGTTTGAACTTTTTGAGAAAAATAGTATTGAGGTTATTTTTACTAACCAACCAAATACCATTCAAAGAATAGTACCCATAGTTGGTCGTAATCATATCAAGCTTTTTTTAGTAGATCAGGTTGGATGGATCGGGGGAATGAATTTAGGAGATAAAAATTTCGAATCAATAGATTTAATGGTCAAAATGCAGAATATTTCCGTTGTGCAATCTTTATATAATCAATTTCTCAAAATTAATAGCTTGAGCCTATCACAAGATCACATGGTCACTTGTGATTTTGAAAATAATTTACTGGTGGATAAAGGACTACGCGGACAGTCTATAATATTTAAAAAGGCTCTTGAATTAACTTCTCATGCGCAGTCAAATATTATTTATATTTCTCAATTTACTCCCGATAGTGAATTACTCTCAAACATAATTGAATCTGCAAAACAGGGTATAAACATATCAATAATTACGTCATATAAAAAGGATAAAGTATATTCACAATTTCCATTTAATTGTATTTATAGTTATTTTATACATAAAATCAAATCGTATCCCAATATTAAATTGGTCCATAAAAATCAACATGTTCATGCAAAGTTACTTATCGTGGATGAAAAGGAAGTATTATTTGGTTCTCATAATATGACAAAATTATCTGTTTTCTTAGGCACACAAGAATTGAGCCTCTATTCTAGAGATAAAGAGCTCGTAACTGAATTGACGGAGTATGCACATAGTTTAATGGTGTAGCGAGATATTTTATTAATTGATGGATGAACTCTGTTCTATGTGTCTAGGACCCGATAGATCCCGTACAGTTTAGACAACTGTATGAAAGGAGCATATAATGGCTCGTCTATGCGAGCATTTAAACTAATTCCAGGTCCTGAACAAGATTTTGACAAAAAAGAGTATATATTGTATAATCGCTTTTGTATGGTGAAATACTTACTTCATTTATCTGCTAATAGGCGTCCGCTTCGGGACGGTAGGTCTTCTATGACCTAAAACCTTTCTTTTTGAATGGTACCGCCCCCGGAATTAAGTCCGGGGATTTTTTTTGCCTAAAAATATGATCGAACAATTAACTGAACTAGCACCATATTTGTCTCACTATCCTTCGGCTCTAGTAGAAGCCGGGCATTTTTATGCAAATGAAGAGCTTACTAGCGAGCATTATATGTCTATGAGAATAGGTTTGAGGGTGGTTGATGGTTTAAAACAAATAGGATTACCCTCGACACTATGTCTTCTTATTGATGACTATAATGCCCCAGATGTTCATTCTGAAACTAATTTAGCCATCGCAAAAGCACATGGATTTAATCCTGTAATTACTTTCAGAGAAAAAGATCAGTTCCTGGGCACCTTAGACATATTTAATTCTTTAAAAATCCGTGGGAAAGCTAAGATACGAAAAAAAACGGGAGATTGGCATCTTAAAGATGATGGATTCGCAAAGATAATGAATGCTGACGGAAAACCAACCTGTTCTCTTTTAGATGCCGCACTCTATTGCCACAAATACACTATTGGTGGAGGTATTTGTGTGACGGTTCTTCCAGATACCAAAGTGTATCGCTTAGAACAACTGCACACAAAAAGCGTTTTAAAGGCGGCTGGTCAAAAAATACCTATCTTAAATGTATATTTTGGGACAAAAGAAGAAATTTTTTTAGATTTTGATTATTAATATGAAAAAAGTATATGTTTGCATTAAATGCTTGAAAGAGTATCCATTTACACCTACGCTTTTGAACTGTACAGACCATAGCCCGTATTATGGATACCTTAGCGTTGTCTATGACTACAAAAACGTTTCGATACATACTAATTCGACTAATCTTTTCATAAAATATCGAGATTTATTACCTATGCAAAATCTTCATGTCTCGTTGGGTTTACAAAAAAGCCCGCTCATAAAGATTGATAATTTTGGAGATAAATATGGCTTTGGATCTTTATATGTAAAAGATGAATCAAAAAATCCAACTGGGTCTTTTAAAGACCGTGAAAATGTTAGTGCGATAAACATTGCTATCGAATATGGAATAAAAAAAGTGTTCACTGTCTCATCTGGAAATGCTGCTGTTTCAACGGCGGCTTTCGCTCAGAAGGCGGGTATTCAGTGCAATTGTATCGTTACAAACACTCTTTCTGTTGGAAAACGCTTTCTTATTAACCTGTACGGTGGAAATCTTATTGAGAAAATAGCGAGTTATGAAGAGTTATACCGATGGGCTATTGATAGCCACTATGAAGGATGGAATTGTACTCCTGGCCTTAATCCGATCAAAGAAGAAGGTATTAAGTTGATCGGGTATGAAATATGGGAAGAAATGGGCGTTCCGGATATAATAGTTGTTCCGTGTGGAAATGGAACACTCTTATATGGAATCTATAAGGCCTTTAAAGAACTTCAATTACTTAATTATGTAAATACACTGCCTCAACTTATCGGTATTCAGATAAAAAATGCTGCTCCACTAAAAAAAGCGCTAGAAACAGGAAGCGATTATATAACGCTCGGTGAGGTACACGATTCGATAGCAGAGGGAATTATCGCACTAGAATCATATTCTTCACCAAAAGTAATGATGGCGCTTAAAGAAACGGGGGGAACAATAGTAGAAGTCTCTGATTCTGAAATACGAGAAAGTATGCAGGAAATTATTTCGCTGGAATCATTAATTCCTGAACCAACTGCCGCTGTTGTATATGCAGGAGTTAAGAAATTATTCAATGTCAGTGATAAGAAGATTGTATTGGTACAAACAGCAGGTGGTATGAAAAATCTAAAAGAAATAATGGGACTCTTAATAAACAAAGGGGCTCTGGATTAAGTTTTTCTGCTACAATATAGAAATGATCAAACAACAGGTCCGCAACGCTCTAGCAACTATAATCAATCATGAAAACATCGTTCTTCTTGCCCCAAAAAACGAGGATCATGGAGATTATGCGATTCACTCAAAATCTTTAGGTCAAGATATTACTCCTGAAGCCTTTACGCATGAACTTTTTGGCCGTATTGAAAAAACGGGTGAATTTATTAACTTTTCAGTCAGTCAGTCAGTTCTCTGGAAAGAAATTGAGACTATTCTTGAGAATAAAGAGTTATATGGTCAAAATGACAACTTGAAAGGTAAAAAAATCATCGTTGAGTTTGCCCACCCAAATACCCATAAACTCTTTCATATTGGACATTTACGAAATATTTCACTTGGAGAATCGCTTAGTCGGCTCCTTAGTGCAAGTGGGGCTAAGATTATTCGAGCAAATTATCAGGGCGACGTTGGTCTTCATATTGCTAAATGTTTATATGGAATTTTGAAAAGAGAAGATGAAATGAAAACGTTAAAAACACTCGACGAAAAAATAGCTTTCCTTGGATCAACATATACCCAGGGAAATGTTGCGTATGAGGAAAACACCCAGGCAAAAGATGAAATTAACATAATAAATAGACAGATATTTGATAAAGATCCAAAGATAAAAGCATTATGGCAAGAAACAAGATCGTGGAGCTTGGAATATTATGACAAGATGTATAAAAGACTTGGAACAAAATTTGATCGGCTCTTTTTTGAAAGTGAAGTAACTGATACTGGTCTGGCTATTACTAAAAAAGCAGTTGAGCAAGAACTCTTGGAAAAAAGTGATAGAGCAGTAATTTTTAATGGGGGGAAATATGGTGTTGATACTCGAGTATTTATTAATTCTCTTGGATTGCCTACCTATGAGGCCAAAGAATTGGGGCTCGGCGAACTTGAATTCAGTGAGTTTGGAGAAATCGACAAATGTATTCATATCGTCACGCATGAACAGTCAAGTTTTTTTAAAGTTGTATTTAAGGTCCAAGAACTTCTAAATGAAAAAAAATACAAAGGAAAACAATTACATTTTTCGTATGAATTTGTTGATCTGAAAGGAGAAAAAATGTCTTCGCGGACTGGAAATATTGTAACGGGAGAATGGTTACTTGATGAAATTAAAACAAGGGTGAAAAAGATATTTGCAACAGAAGAAACAGGTGCTGAAGTTGTCGCGGTTTCTGCAGCGAAATATGCATTTTTGAAGGTTGACGCAAAACGAAAAATAGTATTTGATATTAACGAATCAATCTCAATTCATGGAAATTCTGGCCCGTACCTTTTGTATACTTTTGCTCGAATTCAATCTATTCTTAAAAAGAATAGTTCATCCGTCATGCCGAACTCGTTTCGGCATCTCGAGATCCCTGCCTTGTCGGCAGGCAGGCTGAAACAAGTTCAGGATGACAACAAAGAAGAACTTTCTCTATTACGCACTCTTTTCAAATTTCCTGAAGTAGTGGAGTCTGCCGCTGAAAAAATGGCGCCGCACCTTATCGCCACATACCTTTTCGATCTTGCACAAAAATTTAATAAGTTATATGAATCAACTCCAATTCTTAAAGCAAAAGATGAAGAGCGAGCTCGATTACTTTCGCTTATTGCCGCAACCGCCCAGGTTATAAAAAACGGACTTTATTTATTAGGAATTGAGACACTCGATAGCATCTAGTCATGTAACACGAGACATGTAACACAAAACACTTATGCAACCTGAAACAAAATTCCACGAACGATTGAAAAACCTAATGGATGCATATGTTAATCAAGTATATGATGTGACAAAACAATTTCCAAAA
This sequence comes from Candidatus Roizmanbacteria bacterium RIFCSPHIGHO2_02_FULL_40_13b, assembly GCA_001789445.1. GTDB lineage: Bacteria > Patescibacteriota > Microgenomatia > UBA1406 > HO2-37-13b > 2-01-FULL-39-24. Next base: position 9,799 of record MFZQ01000028.1, read on the forward strand.
GATGAAATTTTTGGCATCACTTCTCAATACAGGAGAGCCGCACTCTCAATAATGTTAAATTACATTGAGGGCTACGCAAGACAACGAAAATTAGTCCTAAAGAACTTTCTCGAAATATCATACGGTTCGGCTCAAGAGACAAAATATCTTACTTACTTTGCACATCGTAGAGGTTACTTACAGGACAAGGAATATCAAGAGCTACTTAGTCTTATTGATGAGATAAGTAAAATGTTATGGGGAGTCGTATCTAAATTATGAAAATAAAAAGTGTTACATGTTACATGATTCGTGTTATATGAATAAGCCACTCAAAGTTGGATTCGATTTAGATGGAGTTCTTCTTTATAACCCAACACGGATTGCCCGTCAACCCATTGTTCTTTTCAAGCATATCTTCATGAAAAAACGTGAGAAAAAATTTGTAATTCCTAAAAGCAAATTTGTGAAATTCGTATATAAACTACTTCATTTATCAAGTTTTATGTATGCTGCCGGACTTGACGATATTGAAAAGCTTGTGCGCGCAGGAAAAATTGAGGCGCATATAATAACTGCTCGATTTGATTTTCTGGAAGATGATTTTAAAAAAAAATTAATCAAATTAAATCGAGGAAGTATTTTCACAAGCGCCCATATTAATAGAAAAAATGAGCAGCCACATCTGTTCAAAGAACGGAAAATTAATGAGCTCGGGCTTGATGTTTTTGTAGAAGATAATTACGATATTGTTAATCATTTAAATAAAAAGTCCAATGCTAAGGTTTATTGGATTTATAATATCTTCGACAGAAACATTATTCATCCCTTCAAATTTCCAAACTTAAAAGAGGCAGTAACTCGACTGAAAAAAAATATATAACATGGGAAAGAAAATCCTTCTCGTTTCAGAGTACTTTACTCCACACTTTACCGGTATCGCACAGGCGTTCGATGCACTTGCCCAGCAACTTTCTTCACAAAAGAACAGTGTTACTATACTTACAACTCAATTTGATAAAACCCTCCCTCTTTCTCAACAATATAGCAATTTAACAATTTACCGTTCTCCGTATTTATTTAAAATAAGCAGAACACATTATTCCTTAACAATCATCTTTGATTTTTTGAAGATAATTAGGAATCAAGACGTTGTTGTTATTAATTCTCCAAACAGTAATATATTTTTTTTCTCGATACTAGCTAAACTATTTAACAAAAAACTTATTATTTTTCACCAAGGAGATCTTATCCTACAAAAAGGTAATAAGAATTTTTTTATCAATATAATTATTGAGAAACTTTTTGATATTTTGACTATCCCCTCATTGTTTTTAGCAGATACTGTGTCAACATACACTCGAGATTATGCAGAAAATTCTCGCGTGTTAAAGTATTTCTTGCATAAATTTAAAGCGTATATTCCTACGCTTCCCGTTCCAACAAAAAAAGCTGATTCATCATTTTTAAAGAAAATTGATAATTTAAAAAAGAATCATATTCTTATCGGTTTTGCGGGGCGATTTGTTGAAGAAAAGGGCTTTGATATTCTTTTTAAATCAATCCCATTTGTTTTAAAAACGTATCCAAATGCACTCCTTGTATTCGCAGGAGAGACAAACATTTCATATGAAAATTCATTTCAAATAAATAAAAAACTAATCGATAAATATAAAAAGCAGATTATTTTATTAGGCTTACTTAATAAAAGTGAATTATTTTTATTTTATAAATCACTTGATGTATTTGTTATTTCTTCCCGTTCCGATTGCTTCCCTCTTACTCAAATGGAGGTAGCAATCTGTGGGATTCCACTTGTTGTAACCGATATTCCGGGAGCTCGAATGTTGGTAAAAGAAACAGGATTTGGGGAAGTAGTTTTGCCAGAAAATCCACAAAGTTTAGCAAATGGTATTATTTCAGTTTTGCAGACTAGAGAATCGCTCATAAAAAGGAAAAATAATGTTATACAATTCCTTTCTAACTATGAAACATTCCCTCTCTGAAAAAGTACTTCCCAAAAGAGTAAGAGAAATTCTTGCTTCAGAAATTGATCCGGCGTTTTCTTTACGAGCTCGATTTATTGCACATGAATTATTTACCAAAAAACCAAAATCCGTTCTTGATGCAGGGTGTGGACGCGGATTTTATGTAAATCTTGCATCATATGCCCCATTTATAAAAAAAATTGATGGAATTGATATAAATGAAAAATACTTGGAACGGGCACGAATTCTCGAGAAAAGAGACAAACGAGTTACTATTCATCAAGGATCAATTTATAAACTACCATTTAAAGATAAATCGTTTGACTTTATTGTTGCCTCAGAAATCCTTGAACACTTAAGTGATGATCGGAAAGCGCTTGTAGAGTTATATCGAGTGTTAAAAAAAGACGGTATTCTTGTCATAACTGTTCCAAACACAAATTTTCCTTTTTTATGGGATCCGCTTAATTGGATTCTTATGAGAGTTTTTAATATGCATATCAATAAAAATATGTGGTGGCTTGCGGGAATTTGGGCAGATCATGAACGACTGTACTCGGAAAGAGAAATTAATACACTTCTATCTTCTACCTTCCATGTTCTATCTTCTCAATTAATCGTCCACTGGTGTTTTCCTTTTTCACATTTTTTACTCTACGGAATTGGGAAAAATGTCGTAGAGAATTTTGGTGGTACATCATTTGATCGATTCGATTTTGAAAAAGAAAAACCAGTAAGCAAATTACTTGCTCGCATTTTTTCATTACCCTCAACTATTCTCGATACAAGATTCCCGAGAAAAAGTACAATGAATATTGTAATTAGTGCAAGAAAAGATTGATAAAGCAGTCCACTAAGAACCTTGAAGGTTCATAACTTTTTAAATCGTAGGAGTGGGTGCAACGCACGCGCTGATAAGCCAAGTGAATTAAGCGTTCGTGTTATCAAATAGTCTCCCAAAGACTCGAGCGGAGTGAGAAGCGCAGTTAGATATGTTACGCCCGTTGTCGAAACATATGCAAATCCAGCTTTTTGCGCCATTTCTACAACTTGGTTTATTGTATAAATATTGTCGATTGGTTGTTTGTTAATCAACCGAGGAGTATGGAGTATATCTGCAAACCATCGAGCGACACTCCACGGAAAAACTGAAAAATTGGGAAAAGAGAGAAAAAGAAATCCATCTTTTTTTGTAACCCGGAATAATTCAGAAAGGGCAGATGTCGGATCTTCTACGTGCTCTATTACTTCCATCATACATACTTTGTCAAACATTTCGTTTTTGTACGGCAACTCGTACAGATCGCCCTGTTGAAAGTTTCCTTCTGGAATGAATTGTTTGATATGCTCGATTGCACGCGCACTTTGATCTATCCCAAATACTTGTTCTGCTGGAATATATTTCTCTTCAACAAGTATTTGTAATGCGGGAGATTCTCCGCACCCAACTTCTAAAATAGTGTCAGAAGTATGGATGCTTTTTTTTAACTCCCGCAAGAGCATGTCATACCATTGCAGTCGGTTTGGGTGAGATTCGTTATAATAGTGTGCATCATACCACTCACTATCTTTGGCTCGCGCTTTAGCTTTTTTCTTCATAGCTTTTTAAAGATCGTAACTCTCGGATGATCGTACACGGTAAACGCCTCTTCGGACCATTGGTCGTCGAACATGAAACACGCAACATGTAACATGTAACATGATGGAAGGGTTGGATAGGAGGTAAACTCTTTTATTTTTTTGAATTGTAGCTTTTCGGCAAAAAGATCTGTATAAAATTTACTCATTACTGGGAATCGTTCCGGCACTGATCCGATGCTTCCATACCCACGATTACTGGTAAAAATAATATAATCTGCTGTTGCAAGAGTTTTATTAATTTCTATCCATTTTTCTGGCGTATCTTGCCCAAAAACTCCCATTTGGACTGTATTATATGTCTTATTTTGGTTGGGAAGTGGAACAGGAAGTGAGTCATCCCAATGTTCTTGTGCAAGAACTGCGCCATTTGGGATATTTTGATACATCCATTCACTTGCAGTAACTCGACTGTGTGGACGAGTATAGATTGCCATGAAAGAAAGGGGCCAAAGAAGAACGAGAGTAATTATGAGATTCCGAAACAAGTTCGGAATGACGAGTGTAGTCAAAAAGTATCCGGCGCTGATGGCAAGGAACGGATACAAAATATAGTAATAGCGCATTGTCATGGTAAATTGCATTGATAGGTACACAAAAATTCCCAAAACCCACAAACCTAAAAGCCATACTTCAAACTTCCTATGTTTATTTAGTAGATCTTTCGCTCCGAAAATAGCTAAAATAAAAGTGACTATCCCAACTCCAAACACTGCAAGATTGATAAGTGGAAACAAAATCTTAGTTTTGGTAATCCATTGAACTCCTGGTGGAAACCAAACGGTTGGATTACTCAATGCTTGAAGCTCAAGTATATTTTTAAGAAAAAGTGGATTTATTGTTGGAATAAAAAAATTATTCGATTGGAAAAGATAGGGATCAAAAAATCGTAGAAAAATATACGATACAAATGTAAAAAATAAAACTTTCAAAATATAGTGAAAAAGATTCTCTGCCCGCAATAATTCTTTTTTATTTTGGGGTAATAGAAATGCGAGAACAATTGGAATCACATAAATCGCATTTATTTTTGAGGCAACTCCGAGACCTAAAAAAATACCACAAACAATGAGATTCCACAATTTTCGATCGTAATAATAACGAAGTGCAAAATACGTTGTTCCTAACATAAAGAATGTAACAAATGTATCGACAGTAAAAAAATGCGCTTGTTGAATTGGAAGCACCATCACGCTGTATAAAAAAGCGGCTACATATTTTATTCGAAAGTCGAACTGCAAGTGTTTCTCAAACTGCAACGTAAGAGCATAAATAAAGAAAATAATTCCACAATCGAAAAGTGCGCTGATCGCTCTTCCTACAAGCGTGATATTGTTGTAATCATCAAGTCGTAAAAAAACAACGAGATATTTTATGAGAACTAGTGGAAACATGCCATACACATAAAAAGAAAATCCTATGTTATTTGGATTTAGTTTTGAATGTGCAGTATCTAAATATACAGAAAGTGATGGTGGGATTTTTTGCGCCCCAACAACCATCGTGAGAAACCGTTCGTCAGGATGCAAATGCTGATTTTGATCCCAATTAATTCCATATACACGAATGATGAATGCGAACAATAAAATACAGACTAATATATATTTATGAAACATGTAACATGTAACATGTAACACTTTTATACTTGTGTTACATGGTGCGTGTTATATGATTCGTGATTTACACAAACTTCTCAAAATGTATAGCATATTTTTCGATACCAGCACCATCGAGAAAGACACGCAATGATTCAACTACCGTTTGTGCACCACATACATAAAATGTCATATCACCCTTCTTTGCAGGATCTTTTTGTAAAAATCCATGCACATATAAATTTATTCTTCCCTTTCGAAAAATCGGATTTCTAAATACCTCCTCATCGGCTTCTTGTGAAAGACAAATGATTGGATGAAGGTTTTCGTGTGCATCCCTCAACTTTTCAATTTCTTTCACAAAATATAGATCACGTTTTGCCCGCAGGCCCCAGAAAAGATACAGTGGATCTGTATGTCCGGAACTAAGAAGTGTACGAATCATCGAAAGAATTGGGGCAATACCAGTTCCCGTTGCCATGAAAATCTTTTGTGTCTTTTCATCCTTTATCATGAATATTCCCGCAGGTCCTTGAAAAAAAGCAGTATCACCAACCGAAACATTCATGAGATGTGTGGAGCCAATTCCATTAGGAACTATTTGAACCAAAAGATCGAAATAACTCGTATCATGTGGTGATGAAAGTACAGAATAGAGACGTCGGACATCACCGATTCGCAAAATCATGTATTGACCGGCTAGAAATTCAAGTTTTTTGTCTTTTTCTACCGTAAAACGAAATCTCCAAATGTCATGTGCTAACTGCTCTTTTTCAGACAACGTTGGATAAAAATCTTGAATCATAGACACAAAACACAAAACATGTAACATGTACCATTTGTTTTGAGTGTTATATGATACATGTTTCGTGTTACATGATAACTATAAATGAGACCGTTGGACAATTTCTGCTTCAACGAGTTCTTCTGGACGACCATACTTGAGTCGAGAAAGTTGAATTATTGCTTCTGCGATTTTTGGATTTGCTACTTCTTGTTGTTTTGACATGTCTTTTGTAGTGTCTACCGAAAATGGTGGAACTGGATCGTTATCAACAATTGTTTTCATATATGCGTTATACCGATCAATATTGATGAGGTCGGATTCTCCAAATATCGGTTGGAATTCATGCGCCATGTAGGAAGCATCAGTTACACCGACACGAAAACACATAAGCGTTCCTACATTTCCAAATATGGCATTTTTTACTTCTTCATCCATCTGACCAATAAATTGATTGGCAACCGTGAGACTCAAACGATATTTTCGGGCCTCGGAAAGAATTGTGGCAAAGTCGGGCGTTGCAAAATTTTGAAATTCGTCTACATACAAAAAGAAGTCTTCTCGTTTATCTTCTGGAATATCTTGCCGACTCATTGCGGCAACGAGGATTTTTGGGATGAGAACAAGTCCTAGGAAGTTTGAATTTTCCTCACCAAGTTTTCCCTTGGAAAGATTTACGAGGAGGATTTTTTTCTCATCCATAACTGTTCTAAAATTGAATGCGGAGACTGATTGTCCGATGATATTTCGAATCGTTTTATTCGTCACAAATCGTCCAAATTTGGAGACGATATAATCAAGTGTTTCAGATTTATGGAAGTCGCTCGTTTGAGCAATTTGGTCTGTCCAAAAGCGGCGAATAATGGGATCTTTTACTTTCGGAAGCATTTCTTGCACGTATTTTGGGTCGGTTAAAATACGCATGATTTCAATAAATGTTGAGCCTTTTTCAGACATAACGGTAAGCATTGCATTTCGAATAGAGTGCTCAAAACGTGGCCCCACGATACCAGTTCGTTGTGGGTCATAGAGTTTATACATGAGATTAATAATTGCTGTTGTCATGAAATGTTTTTCGTCTTCGGTGTCTGCTTCAAGAAGATTTAAACCCATAGGACGCTGGGTGTCTGATGGATCAAAATAGATGACGTCTTCAGCACGTGAGGGCGGGATAAATTTGATGATTTTTTCAATCAGATCTCCGTGCGGATCAATGACACAAACCCCATGTCCGGCAGCAATGTCTTGATTTGCCATTTCCAAAAGAAGCTCTGATTTCCCTGTTCCTGTTTTTCCAATAATATATGTATGGCGACGGCGGTCAGCCAAATGAATGTTCACGGGGCGCCGCACACCTCGATATTGGCCCATACCAATGTAGGTGCCACCACTTGTGGGGACTTCTGCCGCAACTGGCGCCGTTTTTGCTTTGAGCCATTTGATATGTGGTGTATCGATCGTTTTATTTGGAAAATGGAAGATGGTTGCCAGTTCATCTGAAGACAA
>MFZQ01000029.1 GCA_001789445.1 Candidatus Roizmanbacteria bacterium RIFCSPHIGHO2_02_FULL_40_13b
AGATAAGCGTGGAATCCCGCTTTTTTGTATCAATGTGGGCAACCATCATCGTATCAGTTAGATATGCGCCTTGGTGGCCAGCCCCGCCGTATCCCATGATGAGAATGTTATACGCCGTTTTTTCAACGTATGGTTTTTTGATGATTCCGCTGCCATTCTTTTTTGTATAGATGTTATTATAAAAGCTTGCAAGCTTTATAGACAGAAAAATAGCAAGCAAAAGAAATAGCCCCAAAAAGAGGAACCCAATTTTTTTTCGATTATATTTTCTCCGAAGCATTTTTTTATTGTATATAAAAATATAACGATTTTGTGGGTTTTATTAGAAGGAAGTGATGATATAATTACCTGTAAGTTTGCCAAGATAGCCAAGGTGGTCACGGCGCGTGTCTGAAAAACATGAGATCTCGGTTCGACTCCGAGTCTTGGCACTGTATGCGGGTGTAGTTGAGTGGTACAATGCGTCCTTGCCAAGGATGAGCCGGGGGTCCGATTCCCCTCACCCGCTCCATGAAAAATCAGGAGAAAGTTTTCGAGCTACTCACATTAATACCTCGAGGTAAAGTTACCACATACAAAATTCTTGCCCAGAAAGCAGGAATTAAAAACCCGCGACTTATTGGAGCAATCATCCACAAAAATCCTGATCCACAGAAATATCCATGTCATCGAGTAATTCGATCTGATGGGACTATTGCAGTTGGATATGCGTTTGGGGGAAAAGAAAAGCAGATCGAGCTGTTGAAGAAAGAAGGTATAGTGGTTGAGAACGGGCGAGTGCGCCAGCTTGGAATCGGACCAAGGACCACTACTTTATAAGAGTAGCGCTCTACCACTGAGCTACTGGCGCTTTTTGATGATCTAATTATACAATAATTTCGCTTGATACCTCTCTCTGGTTTTTTCCTCTCCTCATCTCCTCCGCCCCGCCCAATCTCCCTATCTTCTCCTCCTCTCCTCTTACTTTATGCTAAAATAGAGGTATGTTTGGAAATAAAAAACTAGAAACGTGGTTTGCGACGCTTCCTGCGGATGTTCGTAAGAACCTTGAAGGTTCTGATCCATCCGAGTGGAATGATATCCTTTCGTCAATCGTTACAAAAGAGTTAAAATCGCATCAAAGGACTCCCGCCAAAAAAAGTGGAGATAATCTCATTGATAAAGCAATTGATATTGTGAAAAATCTCAGCGTTGCGTCGCCGGCGATTCTGGAACGAGAGCTGAAAATCGATAATGAAAAAGCAGTGAAAATAATTTCCGAGCTTGAGCAAAAAGGGGTTGTAGGACATGGAGAAACTCAATCAATGCGCACAGTATACAATCCCAATACTGAAAAAGAAATTGATGATACGGTAGTTTCGGACGTTGTGGCGCACTTGATGGAATTTCAAACGGTTTCTGACGAGGTTCTGCAGAATAAATTTGGATTGGATGAGCAAACTGCGCTCATTGTGCTTGATGCACTTGAAGAGAGCGGACTTATTTCTCTCAATGCATAAGTATAAGAGTTGCTCCGAGTACGATCCGATAGATTCCAAAAATCGTCAAAGTGTTTCTCTGTAAGTAGCTGATAAACCATTTGATGACGATGTAAGCGGTGAGGAATGAGACAGTGAAGCCGATGAGGAGAGCGAGCGCATTGGAGGAATTAGTGAGCAAACTCATATCTGTTTTCAATAGATCAAGTGCACTGGCGGCAAAAAGCGTGGGAACAGCAAGGAGAAATGAGTAGACAGCTGCTTCCTCCCGTTTATACCCACGAACCATCATTCCCACCATAACCGCCCCAGCTCGGGAAACTCCGGGAACGATAGCAAGCGCTTGGAAAAGTCCAAAAATGAGCGCTTCTTGTAGCGAAATATCTTCTACATGCTTAGTAAGGGAAAACTTCTTCATACGCACTAAATGTTCAATTATGATAAACAGTATTCCGACAACAATAAGAGAGGAGTAAATGAGAACTGGTGAAGTGAAAAAACTTGTCTTTATCGTATCGTGAAGAATTAGACCAACTAAAGCTGTTGGAATGAATGATAAAAGGATACTCCTTACGTACTTTTGATGTGCCAAAATATATCGAAAATATAATAAAACGACGGCGAGAATTGCGCCGCTTTGAATGAAAACCTCAAAAAAGGTCGTAAACCCACTTTGGGTCAGACCGAGAAACTTACTCGTTATGATGAGATGGGCGGTTGAGGAGATGGGTAGAAACTCGGTGAGGCCCTCCACAATTCCTAAGATGAGTGCATGAATGATGGACATGATAGAATTATAGTGGATTCCCGCCTTCGCGGGAATGACAAATTATGAAAATAGCCTTAGTCCATGATCAGTTGCAGGAATTCGGTGGTGCAGAACGGGTACTTGTGTCTCTGAAAAAGATTTTTCCAGAGGCGGATGTGTATACCTCATTTTACAACCCAGAAAAACTGGGGAAGCATGCCGAACTCTTTAAAGATTGGAAGGTCATCACATCCTGGGCCGACAAAGTATATCCATTCAAGCGATTTTTTTCGCCGTTTCGATTTATCACTCCCCTTTTGTGGAAATTTTTCAATTTCTCGAACTATGACTTGGTTATTTCCTCATCTGGTGCTTACATGTCAAAAGGCGTAAAAACGAGCGGAAAAACAGTGCATTTTTGTTATCTTCATCACCAGCCGAAATATCTCTACGGCTACGAAACACCCTCTAACTGGCAAAAACATTTGATTATCCGCATTTACGGAAACTTTATAAATCATTTTTTGCGTATGTATGATTTCAAAACATCGCAAACAGTAGATCACTTTATCGTCAACTCGCAGGAAATGCAAAGGCGATGTGAGAAGTTTTATAAGAGAGAGTCGACGGTTATCTACCCACCAGTCGCAATTCCTCAGGTTCTAGAGGACTCGAGAGTTAAGGCACTGGAGGGCTCGAGATATTATTTGACAATATCTAGATTAAGTGGGCCTAAGCATATTGATTTATTGGTAAAAGCTGCAAATAAAAAAAAGTTTTTGCTTAAAATTGGGGGAGTTGGGAGAGACGAAAATTATTTGCGGTCAATTGCAGGGGAAACAATAGAATTCCTTGGCTCAGTTGATGATCGTGAATTTGAGAAGTTATTTGCAGGTGCCAAAGCATTTCTGCATGCTGCGGTTGATGACGAATTTGGGATTGCCCCCGTTGAGGCAATGGGATGGGGAGTCCCAGTGATCGCGCTCGCGTCTGGCGGACTGAAGGAGACAGTAAAAGAGGGAAAGAATGGATTTTTGTTTAATGAACTGCGCGAAGACTCACTTATCGGGGCAATCGAAAAGCTCGAGAAGCTCACTGACGCTCAATATCTAGAAATGCGAAAAACAGCTCGAAACGAGGCGGAGAAATATAGTGAAGATGTTTTTAAAGAGAAAATTTTAGCTTTTGTAAAAACTTATTCTTGAAGTTCCTATTGACATTCTCAGGTGTAATTGTTTTAATAAATCAAATGGATAGTAAAAAATCGCTACCTTCAATTTCAACGTTATTTCGGGATTCGTGGCAGATGTTTACGAAATCAATACTTTCTATTTTCCTCTTAAACATTCTCTCAATTTTGCTCTATCTAGCTGTTGGCGCAATATGTGTATTACTATTCGTTATTTCGGGCGCAGGAGCTACTTTATTTAAGACTGGAGCTTCAGGATTGCTCTCGTCGATTACTCCATCAGTATTTTTTGGGTTTGGCGCAGTATTTGTACTGTTTTTTCTTGTAATGCTTGTTATTGGATCAGCGGTCAGTTCTGCCGCAATCCTGCTTTTTGACAGTGAAGGTAAACTATCGGTACTTGAAGCCTTTAGGAAAGGAATAACACTTATCATCCCACTTACTGCGGTCGGATTAATACACTTATTTCTAGGTATGGGAGGATTTTTTGTATTTGTTTTCCCCGGTATTATTATTTCATATTTACTTGCATTTTCCTCATTTGAAGTAATCCTTAATGGAAAACGTCCAATGGAGGCAATTAAACGATCGGTTTCGATTGTTAGTCATAATTTTGGTGATATTTTTGTACGATGGTTTGTACTAATTCTTGTGTATTTCGGGATTGCGTTTGTACTACCTGGCTTGCTGGGGGCAATTAGCAAAGAACTCAAAATATATGTGACAGGTTTATCCTTTATTGTTAATATGTTTCTCGGTTGGTATATTCTTGCATTTAACGTAACACTCTATAAGCAATTCAAAGATTTGGCTCATTCAAAGGATGTAAAAAGCATTACTTGGATGTGGATTGTGGCGATTATAGGATGGATTATTGCGCTTCTCGTTTTTTTTGCAGGATGGAAGCTGATTACTTCACCTGCTTTCTTGGATGCATTTACGAAGAACGTAAAAACAAATAGTGCGCCCTATGCTTTTCCCACAACCTCGCATACCCAAGTTCCTCTTCCAACAGCAGGGAGTTATCAGCCGGCGAGTTCAAACTGCACACAATATCCCATTCGAGAGGGAGAATTTACGAGTGATAAGTGTTATAGCGCCAAAGATTACAGTGATTTACTCTATTATTTACAACGATATGATAGTGCTGCGTCCGTATACAATGGTGCTATTGCGTCAATGAATATTACCTGTAATGGAAGTGAATTCTTTAAAGATGCATGTGCGCGTGATACAACCGACAAAACAAATGCTGAAAATGATATTAATAACTACAAGGGAATAATAACTGCAATTATTTCTCGAGGGAAGTAATACAGTTTAGACCCTTTTGTATCCTTTCTTTCTACATAATCTCACTTGAAATGACTATAACAATCTTTGTACCCTTAATTAGTAGTTAGTAGGGAGTAGAAAGTAGTTAGGGGGTAAAACAGATAAGTTTGTATTCCTAGCTACTTCCTACTTTCTACTTTCTACTATTCGAAAGGGGGTGATAATAAATGAATACAAAACAAGTAGCTCTTTCTATTTTTTCAGGAGTAATGATGTTCAGTCCACTATTGGGCTCGGTTCACGCGTCAACAGTAAATTGCAGTAGCAATACAACCACCGTTGTTTCATCATCGAGCACAAATGTGTTATTTGCGTCCCAAACAGTTATTTCTGGCAATAGCACTGGTGGAAATGGAACGTGGGGAAATATTGGTGGCGGCAGTATACGAACAGGCAGGGCTTGGTCAGTTTCAAACCAAAGTATCCGTGCAAACAACAATGACACCTTTATCGGAGTAACCGGAGGTGGAACAAGAAACAATTGTGTCGTAGTAAATACGGGTAACTAACAGTATTTTTACGTACTTATATGGGGAGGCATACGTCTCCCCTTTTCTTTTACTGCGAAATACATTCACATACTGCGCCTTGGCACGCTTTCACCGTTCCTGCAGGACATGGAGAATCTTTGGTTTGTTCCATGTTGTAGTCAAGTTCTACACAATATCCATTTTGACACGGTCGGCCAGAACAATCACCATTTGATGTACAAGCACGTGAAGTTCTCCCTATACATTGGCACAAGCTACCCTCACATACGCGCACCCATCCGTCGGCGCAGGCGATCGTGGGCTCAACAGAGGGAAAGGGGACTGGTGTGGAAGTAGTCTCGGGTTCTCGAGGACTTGTTGGTTCAAGAGTTCGCGAGCTTGTGGGTTGTGGTTCAGTTGTTGGGCGAGTTTTATTCGAATTAACTGCGAGTGCAAAACTGATTCCCAAAATTGCCATGAGTATGAAAAAAAATACAACTATTATCTTTTTCATGAGCGAAGGGGCTTCAGAATTCTCTACAGTCGGTAATGGAGTGTAATTCATACTTTTATTGTAGCAGAAAAATTATTCGTATCGAATAGCATCAATCGGTGATAAATTTGCGGCTTTGCGGGCAGGAAATACTCCAAAAATTATACCAATAAGTGAAGAAACGCCGAATGCGATGAGGACTGAAGTGAGATCAATGTAGGCAGGGAAGACTTTTTGAATGAGAAGAACAATTAAGAATGAAAGTGCCACTCCACTTGCCCCCCCAACAAGCGACAAAAGTACCGATTCTGCCAAAAACTGTGCCAAAATATCTCTGCTTGTTGCACCAATTGCCCGGCGGATTCCAATCTCCCGGGTGCGCTCAACAACAGAAACGTACATAATATTCATAATTCCAATTCCACCGACGATGAGGGAGATTGCACCTATGAGAACCAAAATGCTGTTTAAAACGGAAAAAATGGAACTGACGGCATTCAAAATTTCCGTTTGCTCAATGACCGAAAAGTCGTCCTCGCCATAACGAGAAAGTAACGAATCACTGATCCGCGCTTTTGCCACATTCACTGCTTTTTCATTCGCAACTTTTATATATATCCCAATAAAATTCTTGTCAGGATTGAAACTGTACGCTGATTTATATGGAACGTACGTAAAACTATCAAAATCTGGTCCACCAAATCCTCCGCCTCCTTTTGAATCCAAAATTCCAATTACTCGAAACGCCTGGCCTTCAATTTGCACCGTTCGTCCCAGAGCCGTACCCACCGAGCCGAAAATTTTCTGTGCAATTTTCGGACCAATTACTGCAACCTTGGTTCTTTTTTCAACATCAGTTTTTTTGAAAAGCCGACCTTTATCGATCGTTAGGTTTCGAATGGCAAACATATCGGCAGTTGTTGCGAATAAATCAGAAACCTCTGTTTTTTTTCCAGCTGAAAGACTTACTGATTTTGAAAAAATAGGGACAACATACGTTACCTGGGAAACTTTTTTGAGGCGTGCAACATCGCGTTCATCAAATTTAACGCCTCCCAGCGCACTTGACCCACCTCGAAAATTCCCTCCCGATAAAATTTTTCCCGGAAGAACGATTACTAAATTTGTTCCCAGACTTTCAAATTGATTTTTTATGTATTGTTTCAATCCGAGTCCGAATGAAATGAGGAGGACGACGGAGGCCACTCCAATGAGAATTCCCAAAGAAGTTAAAAAAGTGCGAATTTTATTTCGTCTGAAATCTTCAAACGCTGTTTTTAGAATGAATGTTAAATATTTCATTGTGCTATTTCCCCATCCACAACTTTTATTTTTCGATTGGCGCGTCGTGCTACATCGGCTTCATGTGTCACCACAATAATCGTAATTTTATCTTTTTTATTCAACTCCTCCAAAAGCTTCAAAATCGTATCCCCCGTTTTTGAATCTAAATTTCCGGTTGGCTCGTCGGCGAGGATTAGCTCCGGTTTCATAATGAGCGCACGTGCGATTGCTACACGCTGTTGTTGACCCCCTGAAATTTTATTGGGAAATGTGTCAGCTTTTTCACCAATGCCAAATCGGGTGAGAAGTTCCATCGCGCGCTCTCGCGGTTCAAAATCGAGTATTTTTCGAGTATAAATTGTTGGCAGCATCACATTCTCAATTATTGAAAGCTTATTAATGAGATTAAATTGCTGAAACACAAATCCCACAAATTCATTACGCATCATCGAAATATCATCGTCTGAAAGAGTAGAAACATCAACATTATTAATCAGTACTGCTCCGTCAGACGGTTTGTCTAATAGACCGATTATATGCATGAGCGTGGATTTTCCCGATCCAGAAGGTCCTGCGATGGCAACAAATTCACCGCGTTTTATGGTGAATGTTACGTTTTTCAAAACGGTCAGTTCCTCGCCTTCCAGCTCATACGTTTTAGATACCTTACTGAGTGAAATCATACACGGTGTCGTTTTGTTGTAAACCCGAAGTTATCTCAATTTTCTCATCGCTTTCAAGCCCTGTTTTCACGAATCGTTTGTCGGGCTTTCCATTTTTCAACACGTTCACGTATTTTTTGCCATCACCGTCTTCTTTCACAAACAGTTGGGGAATAGTGAGCGTATTTTGGCGTTCACGGATACTAAATTCCACGTCTCCGGTCATCCCTAGTCGATATTTATCTTTCCAGCCGGTTGCAAGGGGAAGTTTTACGGTGTACACCGTTGATGATTCTCCACTTTTTGGAACAAACGAGATTTGGGAAATTGTAGCATTCATATGCTCATCAGTAAACGAATCAAGCGTAATTGTTCCTGCTTTTCCTTGTTGAAGCTGTGTTATTTCGCTTTGGTCGGCGGTTGATGAGAAATAAATAGAGTTTGGATTAATGATCTCAAATTGTGCGCTTGTGGGAACAACATTGACCCCTGCGATTGGCACAGTTATCGAAGTAACAAATCCCTCAATGGGACTGTATAGGTTCGCATATTTGATTGCAATATCATTAAGCTCCACATCAATCACAGAGTTTTCAAGCGTGTATTGAGAATCCGCAAGCGTGCGACTGATTGCTTCCGTCAGCGCAACATCTTTATTGTCAGCCTTCGTTTGGTCAAAATTGAGCCGTGTTTGCGCGTATGTATTGAGCTGTTTTTGTAGGCGTTTTTTCAATTCTTGCTGATTAAGTGAAGCGATATACTGCCCCTTTTTCACGTAGTCTCCTTCTTTTATGGCAACCTGCGCCAGCTGACCGGCTGTTTGAAACTGCAAAACCACGCGTTCATCAGCAGAAATTGAGCCAGAAAGGGTAAGCGTTTCGCGAATGGATTCTTTTTGAACGATTGCTTTGGGAATAGTAGTGTTTTTTGCAAGATTTGAGCGTGATTGGATGAAGACGAAAAGTAAAATTACAACAACTCCAGCCACCTGTTTCTTATGTTTTGAAAGCAATTCTTTTACTCTTTCACCATTCATGAAAGGTATTATACAGAACTTCTTGCTATAATAAAGGGGTAAAGATTGTTGGAGTGGCCTGATGGTGAAGTGGAAACACGGAAGTCTGCAAAACTTCTATGCACCGGTTCGATTCCGGTTCAGGCCTCACAATTCTGCGCTTGACAACGAAACTGATTATGTTATAAGTCTTGTATGCCAAATCCCAATGGGCCGGAGGGAGAAGGAAGAAGATTTGCACCTGTTATAGATGTTGTTGAAGATCCCGATATTCTGTGGCGTACAACACTGGGGCGAAGTGTGTGCGATCGAATAGAAGAAGCTATGGGCCACCGTCCCCTTCCAATAGATCTCACCAAAGGAACTCTTTCACCAGGCGGAGTTGATGCAGATTTGCATCAATTTAGATGGAACGTGCGAGAAACAGAAGGCGGTACCGATGGGCGGCCTAAAATAGATAAAAGTCTTGGGTACTCTTTTGGAACGCATTCTCTTGCGGGAAAATCTGTAGTACATATACCTACTGCAAGTAGACCAGTAGATGTTCGTTGGTTGAAACGAGACGTGTCCCTTGCTCTTTGGGAACGTAAAGGTCAGTGGCATCCACGACCATTAACAACAATAGTTGCCTCGTGGCGGGGAGAAACAGTAAGTCCGCATTTTCCAAGTGGTAATAACCAAAATACGTTGGTCCTAAATTTCCATGAAAATGGAAGCTATTATCTTGTTGCAAAGTTTGCAACAGAACCAGGAGAGTTAGATATAACTGCCGCCTTAGATCCCGACTCTGATTATTGGGAAACTCCGGACGGAGTACCCACAGCAGATGCAATAAAAGTACAGGAACTTTTTGGGGTAAGTTCTGAACTACTGAAAGGATGGGATGGTTCCAAGTTACCTGCATTAATGCACCACGCGCTTGTAGCCGCCCAACCTACCACGATAGCTTCTGAATAATTCCACTCCGGGAGTGGTTTGGGCTACTCACCCGAAAAATAATATCCCTCGCGCTTCTTGGTTCGTAACCGTTGAGGATTTTTCGGATCCTTCTCTATTTTCCGGCGAATAGTAACTATATGAACCCGAAGATCATTTTGTGCCTTTTCATCGCTATTATAAAATACTTTTTCAGATAATTTTTCAGGTGAAATAGGACTATCGCTTCGCATGATTGTTTCAAGAATAGTTGTCTGCAATTTAGATAATTTTGCAGTTCGAGCACCATCACAATACTCTCCTGAATGAAGATCTAGTGTAGAAACCCCAGTCTTGATAACTTCATTTGATGCGGCTATTTCGGGAATTTTTAGCATGAAGCCGCGTTGAATATGCATATCAATAAATTGAATTTTGGGGTCACTCTGGGTTATTTTGAGGCGGACATTGAATAAATGTACCCGCAACGCTTCTTGGAAGTGCCTATCACCTTTGCCATATATAAATTCAGCAACAGTACTTAAAAGAAAATACACATTTGGATGTCGTAAAAAATGTATGACTATGTTCATTTCAGTTGGAGTGAGACTAATTGTTGTTTCTCCAACAGTAAAATTTCGTGTACTAATATCTAATCGATATTGTCCAACGGTAATAATGTCACCAGACATATCTTCTGAAATATCTCTTTTATCTTTTCTTATTTCCCCCCCACTTGTGATTGATCGTAATCGAGAACCTTCTTAGGTAGTTTGAATTGTTGACCTAAAATTTGAAAAAAGATTGATATAGTGTGTCTTTCTTGTGGTCTGATCAAAAGCTGGTTTTTACCGAGTATAAAAAAACCATACGGTATAAGTCTGTGAATTCTTTCCATAACGACTTCAGGATCCATATAACGAAATAACCCCTCCATTGAAACTGCGATCGGCTGATCATCTGTCGGTTTTCCAGAAGTTGCGACGCGGGCTTTTATTTTCTGTTCCAACCATATTAAAAGTGTAATGTCAGTTTTGTCCATAAGAGGAGGATTGATTCCTCGCCACCATTCTGGCTCTAATTTTAAAGCCACATTTTTGTCTTTTTCAAGAACCGTAGCCAACACAATGGGGGAAACTGCGAGAATAATCGACTGTTCGTCAACTGGAATAATCACCCCTCGTTCTGTCATCTCAACTACTGTTTCATACCATAGGTTCGTTCCGTTGGGACGGTCCATTCGTTCTGCAAGAGTATCGATTTGAAGCGTGGGAATGAGTCGTTTTATAACTGCGACATCTGTTAAAGTGATAATATCTCCTAAAAACTGCCTTGTTACGGGATCTGCTTTGAAAGTGTTCATACCTTTCCCATCAGCAAAAACAGCAATTTCTCTGGTATTTGAAGAGGGAATAACATATATTGGTGTTTGAATCAAGGTGACGGGAGTCCAACGATAATACGCACTTAGGTCGTCAGGAGTTGCTACTGGGCCTTCTTTTTCACGATTCATGGCCCTATTCTACCATCTCGTGCCTGGTTTGGGTTGTCAAAAAACTTGCTTTTCACACACAAATTTAACCACCAGTCCCGACTCAACCACGTCGGCGACTATATCCAAAGTATTTATCAATAGCTGTATTAGTTACAGGATATTTTTGATAATATCTGGCGTCAGCGAAAAATCGGTCAAACTGAAACTGGACTTGTTCGAAAGTACTAGGTTCTTGCGGCAAATAAAGATCCAATACTCCAGCTCGATTTGGATCCAAACCTTCTCCTTCTTTCTTCCATTGCCCAAAATATAGACTTCTATCGTATGGACTTGCTGGACCTATTGCACCACATACTGAGGTGCGATTTGAAACGTAGCTTGCTGTCCCACTTGTAGCAGTAAATCGAACATCCGAATATCCAATTGGAGCGGTAAGGTCGAGTTCTGCGTTGACGTGAAGTGGTAATGTAGCTCTTTCTTCTCTATCAAATGCATGAAAATCTAATCCTTCAAAATCATATCCATGTCCAGGGGGGGGCACACCAAACAAAACAAATTTTAGTTTTCCAGTAGCTGTTCCATCATCAAAACTTAAAGGAACATCAATAGCACGATAACCAGTAGCCGATTTTGAAGTATGAAGTCCTGCTAAATCAGGTATTACAACAAAAGGCTCTCCCCAACGTATAACAAGAGGTTCCCTCACAATAGGTTCACCTGCTTTAGTATCAGCTAGAGCAACAACTGGAGGAATACTTTCTACTGTCATTTGAGGAGATTATGACAGGTCTTTTGACTATTGTCAAGCACATGTTCAGGACCCACACATTTTCCACCTCCGGAGTGGTTTTGGTGACTTTTAGCCCTTGTACAAAGGCTAAACATGGTAAAATACTAAAATGTCTGGGGTTACAGTAATTTATTACACAACTGCGCGAGGTGAAAATGTAATTGTAAAATTTCTCGACTCACTTTCAGAAACTGCACAAGCTAAAGTACTCCGAATTTTTGCCCATTTAGAGGAATACGGACTAACGGCAATTATTCCATATATTAAGAAAGTTATTGGCACGGACCTTTGGGAAATACGAATTCTAGGGAAAGATAGTTTGAGAATTTTGTATATTATTCCTACAAAAACCACTATTTTGGTTCTCCATGGTTTTAAAAAGAAAACGCAAAAAACACCCCCAAAAGAAATTTCTATTGCGCTTTCTCGTTATAGAGAGTGGATTATGAAAAACTCTTGACAATCTGACACCATATATGATATCATCTCAATATGAGAAACAGACAATCATATACATTTCGAGAGGATCTAGCAAAAAGATTAAAAGATCCCACATTTAAAAAAGCTTGGGAGGAGTCAGAAGCCGAATATTTGCTTGCAAAAAGAATGATTGAAGTACGATTAATGAAAAAGCTAACTCAACGAGAATTAGCACAAAGGGTAAAAACATCACAAACACAAATTGCCCGCATTGAAACAATGAGTGCAAATCCTTCACTTCATACTTTAAAAAGAATCGCGAAAGCCCTTGACACAAAACTAATACTCAATTTCAAATAATCAATGTAATCCATTTTTCCCACTCCTGGAGTGGTTTGGCTCTTCCAAACTTGCTTTTCATCCTCATTTATGCTATAATTACCGCCTATCTGTATGATAGGAACCATTAAGCTCGCCCTGGTGGCGAGCATATTTTTGTTCTCCATACCGACCGTACGGGCAGACTTCTCTCCCCCACAAGCACACCGGTGTTCAACGCCGTTTGCGTGCGAACAAACAGTCACAAAGGTCTATTACGGTCCTGCAAAAGAAGAGGCTACACCGGTCAAAACGGTCTTTGAATCAATTCAAAAAACATATACTCCTCCTGGATTTAATGAATCAGCCAGCCTAAATAGCACGATTATTTTCTCAAATATTAATACAATTCGTTCGGGGCGTGGCTTACCTTCATTCGAGCAAAGTGGTGAACTGCGAAGTTTGGCTCTTTCCCGGCTTTCCGAGCTTGAAGGAGAAATTACCTCTGGACGCTTTCACAGTGGGCTCTATGCTCGAAAACTACCGTATTGGGTGACTGAAAACATGAAATATGGGTCTGATGAGGCTGGAACTGTGAATTGGTGGATGAATTCATACATTCATAGGTCTGCAATTCTGGGAAATTCAAAGTATTCAAGCGGTGCATGCCTCGGAAATGCCTGTATCCAACTCTTCTCAAACTTCGTGCCTAAATAAACGGACTCCAGTCTCCAATCGGAGCTACGTTGTGCCCGATAAAGTTCCAGACAAACAGGTACACCGCGGGTAGGAGCAATAAGGCTACATACATAAACTTCTTTGATGTCAAGGTTTTCTCATACGCAATAAGCACAAACGGCACTACGGGTAGTATATATCGGGCAATATCTCTGTGTTGTACGAACGTTGTAGCTACCAGGAATACGAGGCTAAAATAGAAGAAGCTCCTTTGGCGACTTTCTTTCAACAGTACCACTGCAAAGCCAAATAAGGCAAAATAAAAGAGAATATCTTCAAGCCAAATTGTTTGTATCCATTTTGCATCAAAATTGAATGCGGCAAAGGGGTAGAGAAGTGGCACGACTGATTGGGTATGAAAGTATGCGAAAAAATCCCCCATTTGGGCTGCATACAAACTAAACACTCCGAGTAATCCAGCAGGGATTAAAAGAATATAGAGTGATTTGCTATCAAATTTCCTTGTACGCATGAATTGTTCCAGATACACTAAGAAATAAGCTAGAAAAAGGAGTATTCCCGGAGTCTTGCACATGGCGGCCAAGCCTCCGAGCACGGCTGACCAGAAGAGCTTTTTTTCTTCGAATAAATATAAAGATGCGAAAATAAGAAGCATAAATAGGCTTTCAGGGGCGCCGACTGAACGAGTGATCAGGAATCGGGGGATGAAAAGGAAGATTGAGGCTAATAAGAGCGGTTTTTCACTAAGATTTAATTTTTTCACTACGAAATAAAAGAGCCATACGAGAGTTACTGTTGAGGCGATATTTACAAAAAGCATCGATTTTAGGTAGCCGAGAATTGGCGCAAATACTCGTATAAATAGGGGATACAGAGGGAGATGTGCGGCAAAGTACTCGGGTGATAGGTTTAGGCCGACACCCAAAACTTCTATCGCTTGTGGATTGTAGAGCGTTTTTGCAGGAATAATGTAAAAAGGACCATCGAAATTTGCGTAAATAATCAGAAAATTGTGTAAAAAAGGGAGCCAAACGACTGCGGTACTCACTAAAGTCAAAATAAGTAAGGTAAAATAAGGATGTATGAAACGTTTCATCAAAAATATTGTAGCAAAAAATCTGCCATTTACACTCATTTTCGCAATTGCCGCTTTTTTACGATTATTTCGAGTTGAGGAATTTATTACATTTTTATCTGATCAAGGAAGAGATGCGCTCATTATTAAGGATATTGTTACTTTTAAGCATTTTCCTCTTATTGGAGCGCCCACATCGATTGGGCAGGTTTTTTTAGGCCCCGCATACTACTATTTTGTGGCCCCGTTCCTTCTAATTTACAACTTTAATCCAGCTGGCCTAGCCTACGGAGTCGCATTTTACATGCTTATTGGGATCATTGCTTGCTATGTACTAATTAAGCGTGAAGTTGATGTACAGGTTGCACTCCTATTTTCACTCATAACTGCTTTTTCAGCCGTAAATATTACTCTCTCTCGATTTTCATGGAACCCAAATCTGTTACCCCTTTCCTCATTTTTCGCACTTTTCTCTTTGTATAAATTGATGAAGGATCGATCGGTAATAGCTGGAGTATTTTTTGGATTTTTTCTTGGGTTATCGTTCCAATTCCACTATCTCGCACTCTTCCTCTTGCCGTCAATAGGTATTGTATATCTATTTTTCCTCTACAAACATAAGGTATTTAAGAGTTTTCGCACGCTATTCTTCGTCCCGCTACTTTCTTTCATTGTTACTATAAGTCCACTCGTTTTTTTTGATCTGCGCCATGGATTTATTAATAGTAAAAATTTTATTACGCTCTTTTCTATTCAAAAAGATGTACCACACGAACTTTTTTCCACCAAGTTTTTGAACGTAAACAGTGCATTTTACAGCCTTTTTTTTAATATTCCAGTGAGTATAAGCTTAGCTCTTCTCATAAGTCTCCTAGTCTTAATCGTATATCTATTAATCTCAAAAAGAAAAAAGGTCTCATTGTTAATTCATATAAATTTCCTTACCTTTTTTCTTTTTATAATCTCTTTCTCTCTCGTCCAAACTCCTCGACATATTCATTATTTCACACCGATATATTTTAGCTTCACACTTGTACTGGCATATTTTTTGGCACAAATTGCCTCAATGAAGGGAAAGTGGATTGTAATAGTATCGCTTATTCTCGTACTATTCATATATCAAAATGTGTATACACTTCCGTTTTTTTCCCCGGCTGGGAACGGACAAATTAAGCATGCGCAAACGGTGGCGGAGTTTATGCTTCCTAAAATTGGAGATAAACCATTTAACATAGCGGTGTGGCCAGTATATTTTAGTGAAGACAATTATGTTTACTTTTTAAGTCTTGCGGGTCACACGCCGGCAGACAGAGCAAAAGTGGAGGTGACGGATCAGATGTTTGTCCTGTGTAATGAGGAGCCGTGTTTAGTACTAAATTCTCCTTCGTGGAACATTTCTATGTTTGGACGTGCGGAAATTGATAAAATATGGATTGTTGAAGGGATAAAAATTTACAAACTCGTCCATGCAAAATAACGTATCACTAATCATTCCTTGTTTCAACGAGGAGGCAAATATTCAAAAAGGGGTACTTGATAAGATCGGGAATTACACACGACATCACGATGAATATTACGAAGTAATAATTGTTGACGATGGTTCTACAGATGATTCGGCCGTAATAATAAAAAATGAGTATCTTTCCGATTTTCCAAAATTTCGATTGATTGAGAATAAACATGCGGGGAAAGGGGAAGCGGTGATTGCTGGAATTGAGGCGGCAAAAGGAGACGCTGTTCTTTTTGCGGACATTGATTTGGCGACCCCACTTGAGGAAGCGAGTAAACTTCTCGAGGAAACTAGAGACGAGTTCCCTATCGTTATTGGGTCCCGAAAGAGTGGGCGCATTGGCGCACCAATACTTCGAAAACTGCAATCTGCTGGATTTATTATCATTCGGGATATTTTCTTAGGTTTGGGTGGAATTAGAGATACCCAATGTGGCTTTAAGCTATTCAGGACAAAGGAAGCAATGGAGATTATCTCGAGGCTACAGGTTTTTGGGAAAAATTATAAGGTGGAAGGCTCCTCTGTTTCTGCTGGATTTGACTTAGAATTTTTATTTATTGCACGAAAATTAGGATATGGCATAAAAGAGGTTCCCGTGCGCTGGAAACATGTAGAGACGAAGAATGTGAAGTTTATAAAAGATACCGTGGAGACACTTAAAGACTTGGCACAAATAAAATATTATTCGATCACGGGACGATATGACTAAATATTTACGCATCGTCTTCTTTTTTCTAGTATCTCTCTACCTTCTATCCTCCATTATCAACCTTCAAGGTTCATATTTATACGATTGGGATGAAGCGATTTATGCACAAGTCGGGAGGGAAATGGTGGCGAATAAGACGATTTTTGGGGTGTGGAATGGGGCACCGTGGCTTGAAAAGCCACCGCTTGTTCCTCTAATTTCTGGATTATTTATGAAGTTTCCATTAGGATCAACCGAGTTTTTGGCTCGTCTCCCCTCTTTTCTCGCAGGACTTGGAGTGCTATATCTACTCTTTAAGATTTTGAAAGAGAAGTTCAAGAAAGAGTATCTGAAGTATTTTACCATTACAACCACATTTCTCTTGCTTTCAGCTCCATTTATGAATAGGATGACTTCGTTAAATACAGACATCTTCCTCGTCTTCGGCTGGCTCGGATTTTATTATTACTACAAAAAGAGTTTCGTCGCCTCAACACTCTTTCTTTTCATAGCTGTCATGTCGAAATCTTTCCTCGGCTTTTTCCCAATTCTTGTAATTCTGATAGAATCTGTCATTCTTGAGCGAAGCGATAGAATCTCAACCGTCATCCTGAATCGCCGGCTGGCAGTGAAGGATCTCGGTGTGGCTGTATTAATCAGTCTTACTTGGTTTTTTCTTGCTTTCCTCCGCTTCGGAAATCTTTTCCTCCAAGAAAACCTTTATGACCATCTCGTCGCTCGGGTTGTAAAGCCTGTAGAGCTTCACTACGGCGGCTATCTCTTTTATCCAAAGCTCCTTTTTAGCTATTACAATATTTTTCTCATACTGATAATAATCTCAATTGCCTATATTCTCTATTCACTCGTAGAGCGAAAGAGAAAGGAACTACTTTTTATTCCGCTCTTTTTAATGTATGGAGCCATCATTTCGCTCGCCAAAACGAAGTTGAACTGGTATATTTTTCCAATTCTCCCATTCCTTGGGCTCTCATTCTCGATATTAATAATGGATTTCTTGAAGAAGTTTAAAATTAAAGATACTGTACTTTGGCTAGTATTATCAGTAATTTTCTTTGTTGGAGTCTTTGTAAGCGGAGGATTTACGCTTCGTTTGCACAAGGAGAAGCCAACGGATCTGGTTTCACTTGCGCTTTACGCAAAAACAAAATGCAGAAGTACAGCGATCGTTGCAAATAATGATGAGCAGAAGTTTTTTGATGTTATTAACGCGGCAAATGTGCAGATTTCATCAACATTCCGCTATGGGGGATCCCCTTCATTTCGATTTTACGCTGACCAGCTAGTGCTTTATAAATACGATAAAACTCCAAATCGCGACATAGTTGATCACACTGATTGTGTAATTATTCCCCTAGACTCTCATTTCTTATTTAAATCTAAAGATTGGGAAGTAAGCACCCAAAAAGACGGATTCGTATTGTATAAGCAGATAAATTGATATAATGAAATCATGTTTGACATTTGGGCCGTTGCAAGGAATATAAAGAGTAAGTTTAATAGGAACGATCTTCTACTCACAATAAGTCTACTGATCGGTTATTTTCTTACTCGTACCATCAATCTTTCAAAGTTTCCGGTATTCTCCGATGAAGCGATCTATATTCATTGGGCCAAGGTTGCGTGGCATGACGCTAGTTGGCGATTTATTTCCTTAACTGACGGTAAACAACCACTCCAAACATGGGGAACAATCCCTTTTTTAAAGCTATTTCAATCTGACGCACTCCTTGCCGGCCGCATGTTTTCTGTATTTACTGGATTGTTTGCACTTGTTGGAGTTTTTTGTCTCATCTACTATCTATTTGGTAAGAGAACAGCTTTTATCGGCTCCTTTTTATACGTAATTACCCCATATTTCCTTTTTTACGATCGCATGGCGCTTGTTGATAGTGGGGTAAACGGCTTTTTTATATGGATTATTCTCCTAAGTCTTATTCTTGTTGATACCGTACGGCTTGATATCGCACTCATTTTGGGATTACTCTCGGGCGTTGGACTGCTTGCGAAGTCTTCAGTTCGGCTTTTTTTACTTCTAGGATATGGAGCAGTGATACTTACATTTAAGTCATCAAGAAAAATAATGAACTTCAGCATTCTCTTCGGTGTTTCAGTTGTCCTCGCACTCATTATCTATAACGTTCAGCGACTTTCTCCTTTTTTCCAGTTCGTTTCACAGAAGAATAATACATTTATCATGTCCGTGGGGGAGTTATTGAGTAGTCCTTTTGCATTTTTCTTCACCAATATTGTGCACATCCCCTATTTTGTTTTTTCTGAAATGGGTTATATTGTTGCGCTTTTCGGAGTTGTTGGCCTTTTCCTTCTTTTTAAGAATAAGAATAAATATGCGATTTATTTCACGATATTGCTTATAATTCCATTGATAATTATTTCATGTATCTCGAAGATTCTCTTTCCACGATATATCATTTTCTTCGGAACAACGCTCACTATTCTTGCATCATATTTCCTATCTCAACTTAAAGATAAGAAAAATCTCCTAATCTCAATAAGTCTCATTCTAGTCTCTGTTCTGTATTTTGATTACACATTGCTTTTTGATAATGCGAAAGTTCCATTTCCGGGGGTTGATCGCGGGCAATATTTGGAAGGCTGGCCGGCAGGCTGGGGAGCACGGGATATTGTGGAATATGCGAAGAATCACTCGACGGGCAGAAGAATCACATTTCTTGCAGAAGGGGATTTTGGGATGACTGGAGATGTATTGGATACATTTATTTTACCGACAGATAATATCGGTATCAAAGGATTTTGGCCCCTGGGTGAAGAGCATTTGTTTGCCAGTCAAAAACTCTTAGAAAAAGAAGACGTGTATGTTGTGTTTGGACATCGAAGTAAGTTTCCAAAGCACTGGCCGCTTACTTTAATTAAACGGTATGAGAAACCAGGAAATAAATCTGCTATTTATTTCTTTAAACTTACACCGTGATGAAACTGCTTGCAAAATTGCAAAAATGGTGGATGGTTTTCGTTATACTTCTAATATTTTTTTATCTGGGGTCCAGTGTAAGTCCAACAAGTAAGTCGATGTTCACGTTTCATGATGAAACACAAGCGGCCCGAGTTGAGCAGTTTACTCAAAATCTTACAAGTTTCCATATTCCGCCTCGTATGGCTCCGGAATTTTCGTATGGAATGGGGTATCCGGTTTTTAATTTCTATGCACCGTTTGCATATTATGTCACGAGTATTTTAAATATACTTGGATTATCTGTCATAGCCGCACTCAAAACATCATTTCTTTTAGCACTTTTGGGAGCATTTCTAGGAATGTATTTGTTTCTAAAGGAGCTTTTTGATAAGTCGAGTGCACTTTTTGGAGCAACTCTCTACATAACATCTTCATTTATTCCAGTTGAGATATTTGTTCGGGGAAATTTGTCTGAAATGTGGTTTATCGCTTTATTTCCAATAACACTTTTTCTTCTAGTCAAGAACAGCAAGGTATTCACTAAAAAGACTTTTTTCTTAACGACCGTTTTCATCTCGTTTCTCCTAACTTCTCATAATGTTTTTTCGTTACTTTCGTTTCTTATAGTTCCACTTTTTATAAGTATCTTAGCAAATAAGAAAAGGAACTATCTTGTTTTTGCACTTGGAGCGCTCATGGCCTCATACTTTATTATCCCAGCAGTTTTGGAATCAGGGCTGACGTATGCGTCTACGATAGCAACGCAAACTCATTTCGCTGATAACTTTCTCTGTATTAAGCAATTATGGAGTAGTCCGTGGGGATTTGGCGGAAGTACCCCAGGCTGTGTGTCCGATGGAATGTCCTTCGCTCTGGGCAAACCGCAGATAATCTTTGGACTATTTGGAGGAGTAATTCTCCTATATAACCTTTTAAAGAGAAAACAATTTAACCCCACTTCGCCCGAGGCTTCGCGAGGGCGCAGCAATTTAACAATTTTTGTCTCAATTCTTACAGTAGTCTCTCTGTCTCTCAGTCTCCACGAGTCTCAGTTCATCTGGAATCTCTTTTCTCCTGTTCTAAGCTTATTCCAGTTTCCATGGAGATTTCTTGTATTTGGAGTTTTCGGTTTAGCATATCTCGGAGCCTTCGGTTTTTTCTCTGTTTTGTTCTCTACTCCTCTTCGCCTCCGCCCCCCCCAATCACCCTATCCCCTCCTCCTCTCCTCAATTCTTTCAGTAGTCCTCATATTATCAGCATCTTTTCTTTACAAAGGCCAATCTCTCCCCAATACTATCTATGAAAGTAAGTACTTATCCGAAAATTACGTTCATAATCAGGTCGCATACAAAATTCCAGAGTATTTACCCAAAACTGCCGACTATTTGGTTTGGAGAAGTTTTGAAAACAAAAATACTTTACCATATAGTGACGGTCAATTTGTAAAGAGCTCATTAAATATCCACTACTTCCCATTTTGGCGTATAGAAGTTGATGGAACAGAAGTGATTCCAACTAAGTTTGATAGTTTAGGTCGACCTCTTTTAGATTTAGAAAAAGGGAGCAAAGTTTTAGTCACCTATCAACAAACAACAATTGAACAATTTAGCAATTTAGCAACGATAATTACTTTTTTTTCATTACTAGGATTAATCTTTTATAAACTATTATGGATGAAGATACAAAAAATAAAGAATTAAAACAAAAAACCGTTGTTTCCGCATTCAGTCTTTTTTTTCAGAGCGGATTTAGCGCAGTACTCGGGCTTGTTGCAAATCTTGTTCTAACAATTTTGCTCGCACCCGCCGTTTTTGGAATTTATATAACCGTACTTTCACTTATATCGCTTTTAAATTATTTTTCCGACATCGGTCTTGCAGCCTCGCTCGTTCAAAAACATGAAGTTTCCTCCGAAGACATTTCAACAACATTTACGGTTCAACAGACACTCATTATTTCAATTATTTCCATTGGATTTTTGTTCACCAATTTTGTAACGAATTTTTACAAATTGCCTCCTGCTGGAGTTCATTTATACTGGGCGCTATTGCTTTCATTTTTTATTTCTTCACTGAAAACAATCCCATCAATTCTACTTGAGCGCAAAATTCAATTTCAAAAAATTGCGTTTGTGCAAATAACAGAAAATGTGGTTTTTTATATTGCAGTTGTTGTGTTTGCAATCCTTAATTATAATCTTGCAAGTTTCACATACGCAGTTATTTTGCGAGCGCTCACTGGTTTAATTCTCATCTATACCATCTCTTTCTGGAAGCCAACTATTGGAATCTCAAAAGCAAGTTTAAAGAAACTTCTTTCATTTGGAATTCCATTTCAGGCAAGTTCATTTCTTGCGCTATTTAAAGATGATTTAATTATTCTTTTTTTGAGCAAAGTGCTCGGATTTAGTGTGGTTGGTTACATTGGTTGGGCGAAAAAATGGGCAGAAACGCCAATTCGGGTAATTATGGATAATTTAAGCCGTGTACTTTTCCCTGTTATTGCCAGAATTCAGAATGATCATGAAAAAGTTTCTCGACTTATAGAAAAAATATTATATTACCAAACTATGCTTCTTGCACCCGCGATTTTTGGACTATTTATGACAATGCCAGTACTCGTTGAGCTTATTCCTAAGTATTCAAAATGGGCCCCTGCACTTCC
This sequence comes from Candidatus Roizmanbacteria bacterium RIFCSPHIGHO2_02_FULL_40_13b, assembly GCA_001789445.1. Taxonomy (GTDB): domain Bacteria; phylum Patescibacteriota; class Microgenomatia; order UBA1406; family HO2-37-13b; genus 2-01-FULL-39-24. Next base: position 22,202 of record MFZQ01000029.1, read on the forward strand.
ACTTTTCTACATTTTCTGTGTTGCAGCATTCTTCTCATCATACTCAACACCATTTATGAATTTGTTCAATGCGCTTGGAAAAGTCAAGATTTCTTTCGCATTCATGCTTTTTTGGACGGTGACCACATGGATTCTCACTCCATTTTTCACCACCATGTTTGGCATGATTGGATTCCCAATTACACAACTACTTCTTGCCGTAAGCTCGATTATGGTTATTTGGAGGGCGAAGAAGCTTGTCAAATTCAGATTTATTCATTCTGTTAATAAACCACTTTTTGCAACCGCGGCAATGGTACTATTTATTTATACAATTATGAGAATAATGCCGGTAACAAGTATCAGTTTAGGGGTAAGTATCATTGGTGGCGGGGTACTCTATTTGGGAATTTTATTATTTGTGTTTAGGATTAATCCGGCAACCGAACTTAAATCACTTTTCAATAATGAATAACAGTTTAACAATTTAGTAATTTAACAATGTCCAACATAACCGCAATCATCGTCGTCAAAGGAAATCCAGAACATCTAGGTGAGACGCTTGATTCGATAAAAACTTTCGCGGATGAGATACTAATCGGTGACATAGGAATCGATAAGAAAGTTCTGGACGAACTTCGTATCACTTCGATTATTCGAATAATCGAAGTAAAGCGGGAAGTTGCGTATGTTGAGCTTGTGCGAGATGAGTTGCAAAAACAAGCAACACATGAATATGTTTTAGTTCTTGATCCGGATGAAATTGTTCCTCAAAAGCTCATCTTTGCATTAAGAAAGAGTATGGGCGAGTACGACTATGTAAAGATTCCTCGGAAAAATATTATTTTTGGAAAATGGATTCAACATTCTCGCTGGTGGCCCGATTATCAGGTGCGGTTTTTCAAAAAAGGCGCTGTTTCATGGCCGAAAATTATTCATGCACAACCGGCAACTTCTGGTAAAGAACTGATTCTTGAGGCGAATGAGGAAATGGCGCTCATACATTACAACTACAAAGACTTGAATGAGTATCTATCGAAGGCTTCTCGATATGCGGCGGCGGAAGCGGCAGAAGACATTGTGAAAGGGGAGCCGGCGACATTTAAGTTTTATAGCAAAAAGGCGCTCTCCGAGTTTGTGAGTAGGTATTTTGCCCATGACGGGTATAAGGATGGAATGCATGGATTCACCCTCGCATTTTTACAAATGATGTACTATTTCTTGGTATATTTTTATGTTTTGGAAGAGCGGAAATTTGAAAAAGTGTCGGATGAGAATATTTTGAAAGGTTTAATACAATTCTTTTCAAGTGCTTTATATGAAACAACACATTGGAGTAAACAAAAAGGACTCGTAAAAATTTCATTACTTAAGTCAAAACTACAAAATGCAATTCATAAACTTTCATGATAAAAAGTATCAAAGAATATATTAATTCAAATAAATATCTTTGTGTAGCGGCTGTTATTTTTCTTCTGGTTCGTGTTCTCTTTCTTGATCAACTTTTTTTACTCCATGATGAACGTGATATTGTTTTTTCTGGATATTCGATTGCAAAAACGGCACAAGATTTATTTGGAAATTTTCTACCGATAAATTTTTCCGGAATAAGTCCCGATAATCCACTTGTTTCAATTTATTATTCTGCCGCTTCATGGATTCTTCTTCCTATTAGATCAGTATTTTTCGCACGAATCCCGTTTGTCCTGATTTCGACACTACTCATCTTTTTGGTATATGAAATTATTCTCCAAATCTCGCGCGACAAAAGACTCGCGCTTGTTTCGAGTCTCGTTTTTGTCTTTTCGCCGTGGGTTTTTCATGTTACACGTCTGGCACTTGACCTTCCACTTGCTGCAGTCACCCTTTTTTCTGGATTACTTTTATTTCTAAAAAATAAGAGATGGCTCGCATATTTCATGTTCTTCCTCACCTTTTACAATTACCAAGGATTTAGGGTTTTGATTCCATTCTTAATTATTTATCTCGAAATAATCTGTCATACGATCCCATTGTCATTCCCGCGGAGGCGGGAATCCAGAATTATAGTAAGTCTTCTCTTCGTCCTCTTCCTTTTCCTCTCAATCACCTTCATCGACAAATCAGTCACAACCAAACGATTCTCACAAGTTGCTTTTTTGGCCCCAGAACGTTTCACGCAAGAAGTGAATTTGCGCAGATCTTCCTCAAACGCTCCACTACGTATTCAAGCAATTTTTCATAATAAAATTTCAGTTACAGCAGATTATGTAGTGGATAACTTTATCAAGGGTCAAGATATTTCTTACTTATTTAAAACTGGAGATTTTAGCCCAATAAATGGAAACGCAGTTGGCGGACAATTCTTTTTCGGATTTCTTCTCTTCTATTATCTGGGAATAATGGCGCTCGGAAAGAGATTACAGAAAGAAGATTTTTATATCCTGGGGTTCATTATTCTTGGTCTGCTTCCGGCAATGGCATCGGTGAATAGTGCAACATATTCAATCAGAGGATTTTTATCAGCACTAGGATATGCATATTTACTGTCCCTCGGAATTCTTTTTGGAATTGATATTTTGAAACGATTTTCATCCAAGCAAAGAACTTTCATACTAGTAAGTCTTCTCTTAGTTTTCATTATTAACTCGACCTATTTTATCTACAATTACTATGTAAGAAGACCAGTAACTGTCGGCGAGCTTTTCAATGAAAATGAACGCCGACTGGCCACATATCTCATTGATAATCCAGATAAAACATATACGATCTATCACAATAATCCGAAAGAGATTTATCTTTCATACCTATTTTTAAATAACAATTTAGCAATTTCACAATTTAACAATTTATCCAGCAATTTAACAATTTATCAATTTAACAATTTCACCTTCATAAAGTGTCCTCGATTAATTGATTACCGTACTCTTCACGGAGTAATCGTTTCGGAAACATGTATGGATTTGAAGTCACATGATCAGTTAAACAATTCTGTGCTGATGATCAAAAAGATTCCATACAAAGATATTTCTCTCAAGACCGCATATTTTATTTTTGAATAAACCTCATACGGCGGGTTTCCACTATGAAAAGAAGATATATGTATTCCACTATGGCTCGTGGAAGTATCTATTTCCCGATGATACGCTTATTTCGAGTATCACTGGGATTACACGTACACTGAGGGCCCCTTTGATACGAGAAATAACGTATCGAGGGAAATGAAAGATCAGTTCAATCTCGGATACTTTAGTAGTTTCTCCAGCACATGCTTCTTCTTTTCGATATAAAATGCAACAATGAATCCAAGAATTGCTGAAACTGAAATCAGATTTCCCAAAACGTGTACTTTTGTGGCTGTAAACTTTACATAAATCTCATGTTTTCCGGCCGGAACGTTGTAGGTAATCACTCCTCTGAAATCTGGATCTTGAAACTGAATCTCTGCCGGTTGCCCATCAACCCATACCTTCCATCCCGGAAAATAAAATGTGTAATCAGCCATTCGAACTGGACTCTCATTTTCCACCGTATACTTTCTCCATGAATTTGAAAGTTCTCGCTTTACAATCTTTCCTTTTCCTTCGACAATCGCTCCTTTTTCGGGGTGTCGCAGATAATCTTCTGTAACCCCGGTCCATACCGTGTTCATGTTCGTTGAATGGAGATTTATCGTGGTGAAAAGATATCTGCTCATACCGTGTTCTGTATTATTCTTACTGTAAAGTTGTGGAAAACGAGCTACTGCGAAAAAGATAATGAGACACACTGCAACAATCTGAAGTTTTTTTGCATCAAGTTTATCCAAAAGATACGCGACGATTATTGGGGCGATGAAAATGAACAGTGAAAGCATTCGCCATGGAAATTGTATGTTGCTCAAAAGATTTATTTTTTGATAGAAGATTAATGAGTAATCGGTCGTGAAAAACAGCGTGATAATTCCAACTATCACGGTAAGATCCAAAATATCTGGCTTCCATTTTTTTGCTTTAAGTACTTTTGCTACGATGTAAAAAAGTCCAAGAGCCACAATAATCACTTCAAACACTCCTGGAGTTACGAAGTGTCCACGATTCAAAATATCTCGCTCTAAAAAGTAATACCAATGTGGATCAATGAAATTCATGAGATGAAGAGTTTGACCGGGAGTTAAGTGATTCCCAGCTCCATAATAAAAGTACTTAATCTCATATTGAAGGGGAAGTAAATAATATGCGGCCATGAGAAGTCCCCAGACCATGAGGATCCCAGAAAGAAAAAATGGTCGAATTTTATCCTTTTCATCTTTTAGTAGAAAAAGGAAATACGGAACAGTTATAAATGAGGAGACAACAAGCATCATGGGGTGACTAAGGGCCAGTCCTGTCATCGCAATTGCCAAGAATGGAATTGCCCATAGCTTCTTTTCCTTGATTAGATAGTAAAGCGCCATGAGAACAAGAGGAAAAAATACTGACGCAAAAAATTCAGGAAGTGCTTCGCGAATGAAGAGATTTAAGATACGATAGGGCGCGACATTGTAGAGGAACACTCCTACGAACGAGGCAAGCGGAATAAAATAAATCCTCAAAAAACGGTAAAAAATTACATTTGAAAGGATTGCCGCAACGAGCGCGACTATTTTCCATGAAGTAATCGTATTATTGGTGATGAGTGTAATCCATGCGCCTAAGTAGGAAATAAGCTGATGTGCGACCAAGGGCACAGGCATTCCGTAATTTGCAAATCCATCGGCCCATGCGGGTTTCCAGTCGCCTGCAAGCATTGCTTTGTAAAACTGGGTAATGGTGGTAATGTGAACTCGGCCATCCATGTGGGCACTGTGGCCTTGGTTGAAAAAGAGGTCGAAAACAAGAAGCGCAGAAATAAGAACGATCAATCCTATATACAACTTATCAATTTTTTCTTTAAACATTTAATTTATATTATTAATTATTCACCTTTTTCCTTCATCGCTAAAATCTTCTCATTTAGAAATTGTCTGCCTTTTACGACTCCATGTTCAAGAATATATCTATCTAACTCTACCAAAAAACCTTGTCCAAAGGTATCAGTAATTGCACGCTGAAGTGTATGCCAATGAGGAACGCGCTTTCCCAGTGGTGCTGAAGAATTATAGTCCTCAAGATAGGCATTATAAAATAATAAATATGGGTTTTGATCTGGATTACGATCTCTCATTGCTAATGCCAAATCACCTAAGATTTTCCTTTCGTTTATATAAGACAGTGGAAATCCACTAAAAAACAAGCTAGTAAGTTCATCTGTTACCGCTTCATTCAACCAATGAAATCGCGGCATTCTTTCTTTTTCTGCATGATTCTTAGTTCGATAAAGCTCGTCCGGATGATCAAAGCGCAACCCTACACGTTGTAAATCAATATCATGGATTACTTCTTCATTATATTCATTTTCTGCAACATGACCTAATGATGTTATTCCAGATAACCCATGAAGCAATTCGTGAGTAAATGCAAAAGTGTAAGGAACGGATTCTTCGGGGGTTATAAACAAAAAGATTGTATTAGTTGATGGATGATATCTCCCTCCAACATCGCTCAGGGGTCCCGGAATAATGGTCATTGGATCGGCGGGAACTATGTTGAGACGACCTCTTTCCTTATTAAATCTACTTCCAATAATTGGGAGTAATTCTTTGAAAGCAGCTACTGAAAGCGGATCAATATTAAATATTTTAATAGAATCTGGATCTATACTATTTTCGTTGTCAATTACAAAATTATCAAATCTTTTAATAAAATCAGGGATTCGCTTGTTAAAGTCGATCATGACTTGCTCTATACTTGCAACATGTTTCTCAATGAGAGCGATTAAATCGTCATCAGCCATTTTTTCTTGAGAAAAACTTTCTGCCGAAACTTCAGCATCCTGATCAACTCCTAAAAATTTTCTAAGCATTGAAATTCTTACTGGAGAAGTACTAAGTCTTGATAAATGTCTCCTTGCATCAGTCAATTCTCTTTCTCTTCTTGCAATTTCATATTTTTTTGAGGAGGAAGATTCCGACAATTTACCTAATGGCTGTCCACCTATTGGATCGAGACCAAAAATGCGCATGTTTTCAAATCCTAATTCTTCGTTATCATCTGAGTCTGGTGCAAGAAACTCTCGAGTATCAGTACGAGGAATGTGTTTATATCTTATTTTCGAATTTTGATCTCCTTGATTTTCATCCATACTATTTATTACCATTGAACCAGATAGAATTCAAAAATAAGTATTTTCACAAAATAACTGCTTTTATTCTCTTTTGAACAATTATATACTACAAACAATGAAACAATTTAACAATGTAACAATTAAGTATCCATTGATTCTTGGTGCAGTTATTTTACTCTTATTTATCTTCCTTCAGCCCAAACTCTCGGTCCAGCTTTTTCCTTTTAAACGACAAATGATCTGGAATGAGTTTGCAACGAGCGTTAAAACAGCTGGTCAAATCGACGGACGCACATTTTGGCAATTTAGAGAGTTTTATTATCCAGGATATTTTACATTTGATCGACTCGGTCTCAGTAAGCAAAAGGTATCTGTGGCGGAAGTAAAGCTTAATGTTGAGCTTTTGCCTGAAGCAAGTGCAAGTGCATTCTTAATCTACAAATCAGATAAAGTTAACAGCCTTGAAGCACTGGTAAATACGGATGATCTTTCCGCTACAATTTCAGATAAAGATTTCACAAATGAAAATGTACTTCTTCAAAATACATCGAATCTTATCTACCTCTCTTCTAAAAAAGCTCGAATTTCCTTTATTAAGCCAATTGACGAAATGGTAACAGCAAACGGGTATTACGATTACAAAAATCCACAGGATAAAGCCCTAATTGACGGCAAGTATTGGCTTAGTGTGACAGAAGTCGAGCTTGATTAGCTTTATAAAGTCTCACTTCATTATTCTCATAAATTATTTTCAAATTTCCTTTACACTTTTCAAGTTTGTTACCAATTGGTCTGGAATATAACTCATATAAGTAATCTACGTCCAAAATGGTATCACAATTCCAATCTAAACTCTTCTTGGCCCGAGCCTCATAATCTACTCCCGTAAGCTGTAGCTGTACTTCATCGCCGATGTAGAGTTGTTTTCCCGAAAAAGCAGTAATATATGCGTTGTCGGCCATTGCCGACAGGGGAACTGGTGTAGCTTGCTGTTTGTTGCTTTCATTTGGAAGTGGAGTGAATACTACTCCAGCTGGCTGCTTTTTGAGAAATCTTAGAGCATAGAGTTCATCATCTGAGACAAATGAGTGGGCAGGGAACTGGGCAAAAGTTCGTAAAATATCAAGTGATGATGGAAGGCTCATAAGTATCACAATGGCAACAATCACAATTCCTGCTTTCTTAAACTTTTTCATGATCTCGTAAAGTGTAAGTGCAGTAAAAATATTCATCAAGAAAAATGCGTGATAGCTAAATTGCACTGTATTCCACCATTGGCCTTTTTGGATGAAGAAAATATTGAGAAACATAGCGAAAATAATCGTAGTAGTTAGTAGTTGGTAGTTAGTAGTTAGGGTTCTTTTGAATACATGTTTACCAATATACAAGATTCCGATAATTCTCGTGCCGAAGTTGAGAAGTATGAAGATGAAAAGAGTTTGTATCTCAATCCAAACCAACCGTGGACTAAATTTAGGGGATGCTTCCAGAAAGTAGCGAGCGTTTACCATATCTTTCAGATAAAAAAGATTAGGGTCTTCGATAATTTGATGAACCGTTGCAAATGGTTTAAATGTCATAATTGCTCCACCGGTTGTTGGGGCAAATGGATTATAAAAAAGGAGAACTGCCCCAATAGAAAATATGGAAAGTAAGCTCAACTGTTTTGTAAATAATACGATATCTCTTTTTTGTAGCAATAAAAACAAAAAGTAAAGACTAACGAGAAAAATACTAATTACTCCTCCATAAAATTTGAGTGCAATGTTTAGACCAACAAGTAAGGCTAAAAGTGTGCTTGATCGTACATCGGTCCTTTTTTCCTTAATAATAATAAGAATTCCAAGTAAAACGCAGAGTGAGAATGCAAACTGGACGTTTGTTAAAGAAAGTAATGATTGCATCGCAAGTAATTCTCCAGATCCCCAGATTGTACGATTTTTTATCAAGGTTATGATGTATGAGAATGAGCCTGAAAAATACATGAAAAAGAGAAGTAATCCAACAAATAGAGGAGAATCATGAAGTTTTCGGGCAAACTTTACTAGCAATCCAGTAAATAAGATAAACCAAATGATAGGCAAGATCTTAAAGTAGGTTATGATCGATGGAATACCGACTTTTGTAAGTAAAAAAATGATGATATCGAGAAAAAAATTGTATCCAGAAAGCTGGGCTCCCGCAAATGTAGGGGCGATGAATGGAAAGGATTTGAATGCGGTGGAGACAATTGCCAGGTGCCAAATTGCATCGTGTCCATGTGCTCCCCAAAAAAATAATCCACAAGGGCCTTTAGTACAATAATGGCTTCCACTCGGAAATATTGTAATCATGTATGCGACAAATGCGACCAAGATGAGAATCAAAAGCATCGTGTGCTTTTTGATATAATCGATCATATGAAGGATTTGGCAATCATAACGGTTATTTATAAGAATTATACGGTACTTGATGGGTATCTGGAAAGCATTGATAAACAAAAAGATACGAACTTCAAACTTTTCATCGTTGATCTAACAGAGGAACCACAAGATCTCGAACAAGTATTAAGCCGTCATCCCGAACTCGTTTCGGGATCTCCAGTACTTCTTCATTCTCAAAATAAAGGTTATGCGCACGGCATAAACGTTGGACTTATTCAGGCGCAAAAAGAAGGATATGAACGTTTTTGCGTTATGAATACTGATACGTTTTTCGAGTCAAACTTTGTCTCCTCAATACAAGATTTTATCAATGAGCATCCAGGAGCAATTGGAGGAGGAAAAATATATTATGCGTCTGGATATGAATACCATAAAGGTCGGTACGAAAAAGATCAACTTGGAAAAGTTATTTGGTTCGCAGGTGGAGAAATTGACTGGAAAAATGTGTTTACAAAACATGTAGGCGTTGATGAGATCGACAATGGTCAATTCGATTCTGAAAAAGCGGTAGACTTTTTGACTGGCTGTTGTATGTTTTTTGACAAATCCGTTTTTGAAAAAGTGGGAATGTTTGACGAGTCATACTTTCTCTATTATGAAGATGCTGATTGGTGTGTGCGAGCAACAAAAGGTGGAGTTAAACTTATTTACGACCCAAAAGTTGTCTTGTGGCACAAAAATGCACAGTCAACTGATGGCGCAGGCTCCTCTATACATATAAAATATCAAGAAAAAAATCGGGTCAAATTTGGATTAAAGTATGCACCGCTACGAGCAAAACTGCATTTATTGAAGAATCTTTTTACATCTCCCCATCAGGAACGATAATAACGGTTCCTGGAGTCAGGTCGATTGTTCCCGATTCGTTAGTTATATTAAACGGATAATTTGAAATACTTGCAGGGTCAACCTTGTATTTTTGAGCAATCGAACTGATACTATCACCCTGGATTGTCGTATGCATAACACCTGTTACCGGTAAGATTTTGATTGTTGACCCAACAGACAATGTATTGTCTGTCATATTATTTGCCCATCGAATTGTGTTTTGAGATATATCAAATTTATTTGCTAAAGATTCAACTGTATCACTATCCTGAACCTGATACTCAATGATAGTAGTTCGAGGTGTGCGTTGTTGAACGGAAGCTGTAGGAATGTTTTGATTATCTGATTTATTTACTGGAACTGTTGATTTGCTAACATAGTAAACAAAAGCTACAAAGAATAAACCGATAAATAAGAGTGGAAATTCTGATCCAACGCCCGGTTCATGAGGAACTGATTTTAAAGGCGTTTTTACCATAAATAAAATAATATACCCTTTTAAGTCTTTTTGACAATCCTTTTAACTCCGGGGGTTCTTAAAGCAAGTATATATAAAATATTAAGAATAAAAAAGACAAGAATTATTTGGTGTTTCATTATAATTGTTTCTTTTGTCCAATCTCCGAAGCGAACAAATGGGTAATACGAAAGTATCAATCCAGTGAAAAATATAGAAAATTTATATAAATAGCTTGAGAAAAAGGGGAGGAAGATAAATAAGTTTAGAAAGTACCAGGGCTGAATTTCGCTTGTAATTGATAGGTAAATAATAAGTCCGAGAGTTAAGGAAAAAGAAACCAATGCTGCCTGTGATTGATTTATTCGTTTGTATACATTTAGAATAAATAAAATAAGTAATGGAGCTGTCATGTATTTTATTCCAGAAGAAATGAGAAGTGCTACACTCGATTTCTTCAATGATTTATTTAGCAAATAATAAATTCCAATTATTCCAAAAGAAACTGCGATGATATCGTTATGTGAGTTTATAAGTCCTTCTATAATTATGAGTGGTTGTGTTGCAAAAAATAAGGCCATCTTCTTATCAATCTTATTAAGATAGTAAACACTCAAGAAATAGAATCCCGCAAACATTACTTTAAAAAATAAGACGTTCAAAAAGAACTTTCCAAAAGCGAGAAATGAGGGGACTACCGTTATTGGTAAAAATGTGGGGCCATATGGGTAGGTACGAATGGTCCAATGCATGAATCGCAACCACGAATCAGTTGGAAAATCGAGCGCTTTATGTAAATATGGATTTTGATGATAAAAAGTGAGTATTTTTGCATCAAAAAGGTAATTAAAAAAGTCATGTGATAAAAATGGATAACTAATGATCGAAAGTATTCCGGCAAGCAGTGCAAATTTTATCGCGCTAAATTTCTTGTGATTATTTAGTAAATAATAGTTGCATCCAAATAAAATAATAATAAGGACAACGAAAAGGATTGATGAATTTAACCTGTCATAATAACCAAAATGAACCATTTGATTACGAAAGTTAGTCCATAAATCATTCGAGAAGAGTGTGAGGTTTGGATCAACAAGCGCGTATGAATAAATTGCAAAAGTTACTAAGCTTGTAATAAAGAGTAGTATCATATTTATCTTGTAACAATAACAAAAGAATTATTCTTTGCAACTATTTTAAACGGAATTTTTTCGCTTACTAAATTATTAATCGCCCATACTCTTGTTATTACAGCGAAATCCTTTTGGTTTGATTTGAAAAAGTCGACCAATGTATGATTGATTCCAAAAATTCCATACAGTTCAAGTTCCCGAATTGTAAAAATTTTCTTGTCTGCATAATATACTGCCATTGGCAAAAAATCATCATCCAAGAATATTTGTTTATCTACTTTACGAGCATCTATTGAAATCGCCACATCATCCGCAACATATTTATTCACGGGAATAACTTCTTTGTAAAAAGATTTTATTTGAAGTGCGGCCACTAAAACAAAACAGATAAGAAATAAACTCATTATTGTCATTGCGAGCGAAGTCCTGTTTATTGGAATGAAGTCGAGGAATCTCGGTGTGGAAGAAATTAGGCTTTGAAATCCATACGCAATGATTAACGAAATTGGTAAATATACCGGAATCAAGTGCCAAATTTGTGTTTGATCTGTTGTAAGAAAGGGATATAAGACGAGAAGATTCCAGATAAGCAGAAATGCAACCTCTTTTTTTAAAAAATCTCGTTTAACAAAAATAATTCCCACTGCGCCGATCCATAAGTAGTACCATTTTCTAATTCCCATATGCAAATAAAAGAGTGGTTGCGTAGCATGTAAGTTGAAGTAAGAGAGCAATGTTTTATTTCGTGTTCCAATATCTACAAAATGGTGTTGATAAAAATTTTGGTATGTCAAGAAATGCACAAGGTACCAAGGGAAGATAATTACTATGGCAAGCACGAATCCATATATCACATACTTCAAATATTTTCTTCCCGACTTTTGCATCAGTATTGGGATATGGTTAGAGTTTGCGAGAAATACGAGTAAGAGTGCAGATCCTCCAACAAGTGTTTTAGTTAAGAAGAGGAGTGCGAAACTTGCCATTGTTGGTATAAACCATTTTATATTTTCTCGAGCCTTGAGAGCAAAATAGATCGTTAAGATGTAAAAAAACACAAATGTTGAATCCAAGTTTCCCGATCTAACTCGCAAAACATACCACACACACGTTCCCATAACAAGCGCGGCCACAAATCCAATACTTTTTTTCCCAAAAAGTTTCACTCCGGTAAGATAGACTAAAGCAATTGTTCCAATTCCACACAGAACACTTGGAAGTCGGGTTGAAAATTCACTAATCCCAAAAAGCTTGTAAGAAATAGCCATGAGCCAAAATCCTGCTGGTGGGTGGTCAAAATAGGGAAGTGAATTAAAATGCATTCGCAAATAATCTCCACTACGAACCATTTCCCGAGCAATTACTCCGTACCATGCTTCATCCCAACTGCCAAGCGTGCTATAATCTAAGCGGAAGAGGAATAAAATACTAAAAAAGGAGAGTATTCCATAAAATCCCATATTATCTAAAACATGAGTATAAAAAGACTTCATAATTGGAAAATCCCCGCAATTTTTGCTTTTGTTTTCATCCTTTTCGTTTATTTTAGAGTAAAGCCAATATATTATCAAACGGTTCCATATACATATGATCAAGGACGGGATTTTTTAAAGGCAGAAGAAATTGTTCGTTTTCACAATCCTACATTTATAGGTCCAACAACAGGAATTCAAGGAGTTAACCATGGGGTATGGTGGTACTACTTCCTTGCAATGCAATATTTCATCTTTAATGGGAATCCGAGTGGATTTTATTACGGAGTACTCGCAATGATGTTTATTTCAACACTTCTTTTCACGATCTTTCTCAAAAAAGAGTTTGGAAATCACATTGCACTCCTTTTTTTACTCATCGTTACCATTTCTCCCTATTTTATTGGTATCTCATTCTTTGCGGCAAACAATATTCTGGCTCCGCCATTTGTATTACTTTTTATCTTTAGCATCTACAAATTTTTACAAATCTCAACAAGTTTCAACAAGTCTCCATTAATCTCAATGAGTCTCTACAAATATCTTTTTCTCATAGGATTATCTCTTGGATTTATTTTTGAAGCTGAAATGCCACTTGGGCTTTTTATTATTCCTTCTTTCTTCGTAGCCTCGATACTCTTCAAAGAAGTAAGATCCTCTTTCAGGAAACTCAACAATCTTTTTTTCTTGATTCTTGGACTAGTTTTACCTTTTACCTTCCGAATACTTTTTGAAATAAAACATAACTTTATCCAAACAAAAAGCATTATTTATTTTTTTAAACATCCATCTGCTACAAATGCACAAGGATTGGATGGTATTTTGCGGGAGCGAGCGTTACTTTTTTTAAGCTATTTTCAAGAAATATTTTATGACAACAATAAAATTATCGTTTTTGGAGCGATTCTCGTTTTAGGAGGCATATTTATTTGTGGATATAAACGATTTGAAAAACTGCATAGGAGACTCTTTCTATTTTTCTCTTCAATGATTTTATTTATTTTCCTTTTTTCGCTAAGTTATCGAAATAATTTCTTTTGGGATTATTACTTGGAAGGAATTCACTATATCTTCCTTTTTTACATACTGCTTCTTTTCTATATATCGACAATTATTGATACTAAGAAAAGATTACTTACTGTGATACTTGTTCTGTTTTCAATTCTTGCAATCTTTTATTTAGGAAAAGAACTTACGAAACAAAATAATACTCCATATATTGGATTACGAGCAGATATAAAAACTGTGGAAACAGTTTATTCACTTGTTGGAAAAAATGACTTTTGTGCGCGTATTTATACCCCACCGGTAGTGCCATATACATATAATTATCTTTTTCACTACAAATCCTTACAAGGCTATAAAGTGCCACTCGAAAATCCAATGAATACTATGTGTATCATTATTATCGATTCTGATCAGTATACATTTAGAATTGATGAGTGGAGGAAGACTAACATTCCAGTAGACTTTATACTTGAGAAAAAAATTGTACTGCCAAATAATGTTAGAGTTGAAGTATGGAAACAAAAATAACGGTATTAATTCATACATATAATGAAGCAAACGAGATTGTTGAATGTATCGAAAGTGCTAAACTTCTTACAGATATAATTGTACTTGTTGACATGGAAAGCACAGATGATACAGTTGAAATTGCAAAAAAAGAAGGTGCTGATGTTTACTCTTTTCCATTCAGTCGATATGTTGAACCGGCACGGAATTTTGGGATTGAGAAAATAAAAACAGAGTGGGTATTTCTACTTGATGCTGATGAACGAATGACTGGGGAATTAGCTGAGGAGATCCTGAAACGAGTTCAGGATGACGAGAGAGCAGAGACTCACTTCAAACTCCATCGCAAAAACATTTTTGCTGGGAAAAAGTGGTTGAAATATGGTGGCTGGAACTCAACATCAGATTATCAGACGCGACTCATAAAAAAAAGTGTATTTGTAAACTGGCCAAAAGCTATCCACTCAACCCCGGAAATTAATGGGGAAGCCGGCTTTTTAAAAGAACCACTCCTTCACTATTTTCATAAAGATTTAGAGACGATGGTTACAAAAACAACCGTGTATGAAGACATTGAATCTGATTTACTATTTCAAGCTCATAAACCCGTTTCAACAAGTATATTTTTTAGAAAATTTTTAGGCGAACTCTACCGACGATTATTTAAATGGCAAGGATTTCGGGACGGAACACTTGGAGTTATAGAATCTATTTATCAGGCATATTCAAAAACAACCACCTATTTATTTTTATATGAAAAAAATCATGAAAAAACTTCTCATAGTTGATCCATACTTAGATGTTTTGGGGGGTGGGGAAGAACACATTCTTTCTATTGGAAAAATATTTGAAGAAAAAGGATATCAAGTTAATCTGTTTTGGCATGATGAATCGATTTTGAAAGCACTTCAAGAGAGGTTATCCATTAGAACTGAAAACTTTAGTATTGAAAAGAATGAAAGAAAAGGAACTGGATACGATATTTTACTTTATATAACTGATGGAAGTTATTTTTTTCCTCAAGCTAAAAAAAATTATGTTTTTTGTATGTATCCGCAAAAAACACTATATAAAAGTAATCTTCTCAATAAATTGAAATGGAAGAACTGGAACTTTTTTGCAAACTCAAAATATACTTCTTCATATATTTCTGAATGGGTAGGAAAAGAAACAGATGTCATTTATCCATATATTCCAGATGAAATTTTTGAGAGGTACTCCCCTATTAGTTCCAAGAAAAAAGTGATACTTTCTGTCGGTCGTTTTTTCTCACACCTGCATGCAAAAAATCAGCATTTATTAATCGATGCATTTAATAGACTTCAAAAAAATCATTCGATGTTTCAAGACTTTCAACTCGTTTTGATTGGTGGAGTAAAAAAAGAGGATGAAAATTATTTTAATAAAGTCCTCGAGCTTTCAAAAAGTAATCCATCTATTTCAGTTATGAAAAATGCGCCATACGAAACTGTGCTTTCATATTATTCAAGAGCAAGTATCTACTGGCATGCGTCCGGCCTAGGTTCTGATTTGGCTGGACGTCCGGAGGCGACTGAACATTTGGGAATTACTATTCTTGAGGCAATGGCGTGCGGACTTATTACTTTTGCATATAACTCTGGTGGTCCGAAAGAGACGATTGAAAACGGCAAAACAGGGTTTTTATATAATTCCATTGATGAGTTGGTTGAAAAAACAGCCAAAGTTTTTTCAAATAAACAGGAGCTTGCAGAGATTTCCAAAAGAGCTTTTGATTCATGTAAAAAAACATTCTTGTACGAAGTTTTTGAAAAAAATGTTGAAAACTATTTTTTTAGCAATTTAACAATTTAACAATGAACATATCAATAATAATTCCAGTCTACAAAAACAAAGAACTTTTGCAGAAGAGTTTTTCTCATAATTATCCATTTATTAAAGATTGCGAGATAATTATTGTTAATGATTATCCAGAAGAATCCATCGAAGATATTTTTGAGAAATATTCATCGGTAAAACTCTTTACCAACGAAAAAAACCTCGGTTTTGCAAAAACTGTGAATAGGGGAGTGAAAGAAGCATCAGGAGATTTACTATTTCTTCTGAACTCCGATGTATTTCTCCAAGATGATTCATTTAAAAAAGCAGTAAAACTTTTCACCGAAAATAAGAAACTTTTTGCAGTTAGTTTTGCACAAATTGAACAAGACAAAAGTATTGTTGGAAAAAATAGAGTTTTTTTCAAAAATGGATTTACTATGCACGAAAAAGCCGGTGACATATCTTTTGGTCCAACTGGATGGGCGGAGGGTGGAACATGCATCATTCGAAAATCTTTTTTCGATGAATTAAAAGGATTAAATGAGATTTATTCACCCTTTTATTGGGAAGATATTGATCTCTCATATCGAGCAAAGAAAAAAGGATATGAAGTTTTATTTGATCCATCGATAAAAGTACTTCATAATCATTCTTCAACAATTGGAAAGTATATGAAGGAGGATTTTCGAGAAATAATTTCATATAGAAATCAATTTATTTTTACTTGGAAGAATGCAACAACTTCTCAACTTTTTATCCATCTTCTCTTTTTACCTAAAATCCTGATACAATCTGTTTTCGCGGGAAATAGTAATTTGTTAAAAGGATTTTTTAGGGCGGCGTTACTTGTTCCGAAAATGGTATGAGAATAAAAGCTATCCTCTTTTCAATAGTTCTCTTAACGGCTGCCGTACATCTCTTCAAAATCAACTCGCTTCCTATTTGTCTCAATGCTGATGAAGCTACATTTGGATATAACTCCTTCAGTATTCTTAAAACGGGAAAAGATGAATATGGAATGATGTTGCCCCTTCGACTCAAATCATTTGGAGACTATAAGCTTCCCCTATATTCATATCTTTCAATTCCATTTATAGGTGCCTTTGGACTTTCAGAACTTTCAACCCGAATTCTTGCGATTCTCATTGGAATTCTTTTTCCTTTGGCAGCTTACTTTCTCACAAAAGAACTTTTTGAAGATGAACGTGTTGCATTACTTTCAGCATTCTTGAGTGGAGTTTCTCCGTGGATTCAGACGATCGCTCGACAAGCGCATGAGGCCCCATTGGCAGTTTTTCTCTTGACAATAACAGCAACATTACTTCTCAAGTTTATTAAAACAAATGATCGACGATATTTATTTGTATTCTCCATTTTTGAGTTTGTAAGCTTGTTCGCATACCATCTAAGTCGTCCAATCGCATTTGGAATGGTTTTGTATTTGGTGTTTATTCTTTACAAAGGTAGCAAGCAAAAGCTGAATACAAAAGTAGCACTTATTCTTATCGCAGCAGTTCCACTCCTTCTCTTCACGTTTACTGATATTCTCTATAATCCAACCCGTTTGAAGAATCTCGCATTTTATAACGATGGGGGATTCAAACTTGAAATAAAACAAAAACTGTTAGAGAAGAATCTTCCTCTTTTTTATAACCCCGTAACACAAGCCCTCGTAACCCTTCCCAACGAGTATATAAAGTATTTTTCACCGGAATTTCTTGTTGAACATGGAGATGTAAATAATCGATTTGGGTATCCGGGAATCTCGCTTCTTACAATTGTTGAGTATCTTTTTATTTTTGTCGGACTCTACTTTTTATTCAAAAAAAAGCCCAAACATCTTTCATTCTTAGTAACTTTAACATTGCTTGCTCCCCTTGCCGCATCTCTTACGCTTTTCGAGTATTCTGCAACCAGATCTCTCTTTCTTGTCATTCCCTTACTTATGATTATTTCCTATGGAGTAGTATCTCTTTTTGATGTAATTCCAAAGAAGTTTCAACGAGTCTCCATGAGTCTCCTAGTCTCTGTATTTCTCTTTTTCAATTTCATGTCCTGGGATTTCTACTTTTTTCACTATCCACAACGAGCGGTTGCTGTGAGATCGTGGCAGTGCGGATATAAGGAACTTACACGGTATGTGAGCGATACTTACGATACATTTGATCGATTTAATATTACGACACGAAATGGAGAACCATACATTTTCATGCTTTTTTATTCAAAATACCCGCCAGAAAAATATCAAAAACAGGCAAAATTAAGTCCACCTGATGAGTATGGATTTGGGCAAGTATGGGAATTTGATAAGTACGATTTCAGACTTAATATGGACAAAAAAACTCCACGAACGAGTTATGTAGGCTTCCCCGAGCACTTTGAAACGAGAAAAGATATTGATCAAGCGAAAATTAAAAAAATAACCGTCGGAACAGAAGAGATATTTTGGATTTATGAGAATGCGGAATGAGTTATGAAGAATTTTTTCCGACAAAGGGTAGGGGGAATTTTGAGGAAAGATATTTCTTATAAAGTACAAGGTCGTCGCCATGATCAAATGCCATTTCTTCTTTTGGTGGAACTTGATCAAATGCAAACCATTCAAGTTTTCTAACTTCTTCGTTTCCTTCAGTAAAATCATCTGATGTTTGAACAATAAATACAAACTCAATATTTTGCCTATCCTCATGTGGTCGATCTGGATTATCTTTAATATGAAATAAAGTAAAACTCGTAGCATCGCATCCTGTCTCCTCTTTTATTTCTCGTTTTAATGCCTCTTCTAAATTTTCATCTCGTTCAACAAATCCACCAATTAAGCCCCACTTTCCATATTCGAGCATTGGATTTCCGTTATAAGTTCCACGTTTTCCAAGAAGCACTTTATTATCTTTTACTAAAATAGCATTTATCGTAACATGGCGTTTCCTTCCTATTCCTCCATCCTCAAATGTGCATGTAATCATGCGTTAAATATACAGAATTATCGATAGGTTATACAGTGCATGTATTAGTATTGGGGATACTAGACTTCTTCGATTCAAAAATATAAAACTGTTAATCATACTCAAAATGAAATCGGTTGCCAAGAACCATATGAGCACATTTCCACTCAATTTAAGATTTGTTAAAAGAATTGGAATATGCAAAATGAGAAAGAGTACGCTTGCTAGAAATGAAGACGTAAACGCATTTCCAGATTCCTCATAAAGTCGTTTTAAAACAAAACCGCGAGAAACAACTTCCTCGCAAAACCCTGTAACTAATGCAATTGTGATGGCAACTAGCAATGTTTGTGGGTTTTGAGTCAGGAGTGTTTGGGAGAATGAAAATGTACTATATTTAATGTAGTTTGCCATGAGGGCCGAAAGGCTAAAAGTCGCACCGATGAAAAATGCTATATAGATATTCTTGAATATATTTTCTGTGGTAAGCCATACACTAGCTGCAAACTCTTTTTTCTCATTGTGTTTTATGAAAATATATACGGGGAGTAAGAAGACGAGGGGTTTTGCAACCAATTCATCGATGATCTCGGGCAACATGAATTTAGCACGATACACGCTCCAAATAATGAGAATGATCGCCCACACGTTGAGCATTGATTGGGTTTTGGAAACAGGTTTTTTCATCTCATTCAATAGTAAGCTGGCAGAGCACAAAAATCAAGGGGAACTGTGGGCTCGTTGATGAGTGTCTTGTCATCCTCGACCCCGATCGGGGATCCATTTCAATAGATTCCCGCCTTCGCGGGAATGACAATTAACTTCTCACTTTTTCTTCCATACAACCTTATTGTAAAGAAAATACGAGTAGGGGATGATGACGAGGGCGATGATGATGACTTTATAAATATACCAATATTCTCTTGGAAAGAAAACAGTTGCACCTTGTAAAAGTATTGCTTGAATAAGGATATTTCCGACAGAAATAGTATTAAATTGAATGAGAGATTTGAGGAAAGATGAACGTGTATTTTCCACTTTTTTATGTGAGAAACTCCAAAAATTATTAAAGAAAAAATTGGAAATAATTGCAATTTCTGCGCTAATTACGGTTGCCATCCAAATTGCAAAGCCTGCTTTTTCAATGAGGAAAAATGACGTTCCAAAGTCAAGTACTGCACCGATAAGTCCAACAATTCCGAATTTGATAAAGGAGGAATGTTGAAAAATATATCTTACAATGTCAAATATATATCGACCGGAATTTATTTTTGAAACGCCTGAATTTCGCTCTTGGAAATGTACCGGAACCTCTTCAATTTTTTTATGCAATTTTACTGCCCGATCAAGAAGTGCAATTTGAAAAACATATCCGTTGTATTCATCAAGATGTGGAATAATTTCTTTTAAGAAATCAGTTTTTATCGCTCGGTATCCATTAGTCCAATCGTGAACTGCCAAATGCATAAATCCCAAACGTACGACCAGATTTCCACAATATGAAAAAACTTTTCGATAAAATTCCCAATTTTTTGGTATGGAACCTCCTTTTATGTATCGTGTGCCAATTACAATATCTGCTCCCCCATCTATTTTTTGAAGTAGCAGGGGAATTGAAGCGGGATCATGTGAAAGATCAGCATCCATTTCGAAAACTATATCCGATTTTAAATTTGTTAAGACATATTTGAAGCCTCGAACATATGCTTTCCCAAGTCCTGCTTTTTGTCCAGAAGTTATATACAATTTTTTGTATTTCTTTTGAAGTTCAACAACTTTTTCGGCAGTTTTATCAGGTGAAGTATCGTCAACAACAACTATTGAAAATTCCCATCCAGGAGTTTTTTCTTCCTGTTCAAAGATTTGTGGAATGATAATTCCAACATTTTCTCGCTCATTATATGTTGGTAGTATGATCGTTGCACTTTTCATAGATCAAATCGCGACTTAAAATACTCAACTGTTTTTTGAATTCCTTCTTCAAACGGAGTAGAAGGAGCAAAATTGAAGAGTTTTTTAGCTTTTGCAATATCGGGACGGCGACGTTGTGGATCGTCTCCCGGAACATCCGAAGGATAGGGAATTGCCGTTATTTGAGAACTAGAACCTACTATTTTTTTGATGATGTGTGCAACATTAATGATTTTTTGTTCGATACTATTTCCCAAATTTACTACCTCTCCGGCGCTTTGAGACTGCGAAAGTAGTGAAAGTCCCACAATCATATCATCAACATAACAGAAAGATCTAGTTTGTTCTCCTTTGTTATATACAGTAATATCTTTATTCTGTAACGCTTGCGTTATGAAATTTGAGACGACTCGTCCATCATCCATTTCCATATTCGGTCCATATGTGTTAAACAGTCGTGCTATATGAATGTTTAGGTTGTCTTTTCGAAAAAAAGTCATGCACATAGCCTCACCAAACCGTTTAGCTTCATCATAACAAGACCGTTCCCCATTTGGATTCACATTTCCCCAATAGGTTTCCTTTTGCGGATGCTCAAGCGGATCTCCATACACCTCTGACGTTGAGGTGTACAAAAAACTACCTGAAGAACTTTCTTTGAAAAAGTTCAGAATGTTATACGTTCCAAGTGAATTAACCAAAAGCGTTTCTTTTTGATGCGTAAAATATTGTTTTGGTGAAGCGGGGGACGCAAGGTGAAAAATGTAATCAAATGTTTGACCTGTAAGTTTTGTCATCCATTCAGTTTTGATAAGATCCACATTGATAAATGTAAATAAGTTATTTTTGAGAAAGGGTTCAAGATTTTTTTTTGAACCGGTGAGTAAATTATCGATAACAGTTACCGTATCGCTGTTTTTTAAGAAAGATCTAGTCAAGTTGGAACCGATGAAACCCGCTCCTCCCGTAATAAGAATATTTTTCATTTTTTTATCTTCCTACAGAGAAATAAGAAAATCCTAATAGCTCCATTTCTTGTGGATTATATATATTTCTTCCATCAAAAATGAGGGGAGTTTTCATAGATTTTTTAACACGGGCGAGGTTAATCTGTTTAAACTCATTCCATTCGGTAAGAATGACGAGTGCATCAGCGTCTTTTGTCGCGGCATATGGATCTTCTGTAAACGTTATTTTTGCACCAAATATTTTTTTTGAATTTATACTCGCTTCTGGATCGTATGCGCAAATTTCATACGCTTCTTTCAATAGTTTCTTGATAATATATGTTGATGGAGCAAATCGAATATCATCAGTGTTTGGCTTAAATGCCAAACCCCATATTCCAATTTTTTTTCCACTTGTATTCATAATAATTTTTTCAACTATATTCTCTTTTGCCTGGTCATTTATTTTTTCAACGGCAGTGAGAAGAGACATATCCACCCCAAGCGCTGATCCAGTACTAATAAGTGCTTTAACATCTTTGGGAAAACAACTTCCTCCATACCCAACCCCCGGGTCAAGAAAAATTCGTCCAATACGTTTATCAAGACCGATTCCCTCCATCAC
Source organism: Candidatus Roizmanbacteria bacterium RIFCSPHIGHO2_02_FULL_40_13b (assembly GCA_001789445.1). GTDB lineage: Bacteria > Patescibacteriota > Microgenomatia > UBA1406 > HO2-37-13b > 2-01-FULL-39-24. The sequence continues at coordinate 44,396 of MFZQ01000029.1, forward strand.
CTCATCAACATTTCCACCTGCCTTCTCGCATATAAAGGATATGAGGTTAGCATATGAAATTTTAGTCGCAAGAATAGAATTTGCTGCATATTTGATGATTTCTGCTGACTCGATACTCACAAGAACTCGGGCCCCAGGTAAAGGTTTATGAAGTCGAAGTAATGTATCTGTCGCTTTTTGGGCCTCTGATCCGATAACAACGCGGTCCGGCTCAAACGTATCGGTAAGCGCACTACCTTCCCGCAAAAACTCTGGGCATGAGGCAATATCAAATTCTGTCCCCTTTTTCATTACAGCTTCGATCTTGTGCGCGATCATTCGATTTGTACCCACCGGTACAGTACTTTTACACGAAACAACCGTATATCTATCTCCTAAATTTTTCCCAATTTCTGTTGCCACTGAAAGGACTGTTGAAAGGTCTGCTTCACCATTCTCTTTTGGAGGCGTTCCAACAGCAATAAATACAACATCAGATTTAGGGACTGTCTCACTATATGAATTCGTGAAAACAATTCGTTTGGCGGCTAAATTCTTCTTTAAAAGTTCCGCAAGGCCGGGTTCGAAGATAAGTGGATCGCCTGAAGACAGTCTTTTAAGTTTTTCTGGCGTATGGCCTACGACATATACCATATTTCCAAGATCAGCAAAGACACACGCAGTTACAAGACCAACGTAGCCATGTCCAACAAAAGTGATTGTCATAAGACTACATGATAGAGAAAAAACTGTGAAAAAACAATTAGGAAAGTTGTTTTTTCATTTCGCCCAATCCATCGCGGAGGTTTTTCATGGGGTAAAACGAATTTTTTTTGGAAATCATCGTACCATTCCGTGGTCGTTTTGCCTTACTTTCGTAAAACTGATCATATACAATCTTCCCAACGTGTTCTTTAGAAAGTCCAAAAACCTCTGCTATAGTCATAATACTGTCAAATCCTGATAGACTGTCACCTCCAACAATATGATAGATTTCGCTCGAATAGTTTTGAAATAAATGTTTGAACGCATACGCGATATCATCGATAAATGTGAGAGTAAGAATTTGATCAGTGACGCCGTTAAATTGTTCGCTTGAAGAAAGCATTGAAATAATTGTTCGCACAAAGTCTTTTTTTTCGTCAAAACGTGCCCGATACGGATAACTTATTCTCATTATCATCCCATCTTTTCCCACGATCTTTTCTCCCTCATATTTTGTTTTTCCATACGCTGAAATTGGGTTTGGAACACTTTCTTCATCATAATTTCCCGTTGTGCCATCAAATACAAAATCTGTTGAAATATAGATAAACTTTTTACGTTTATTTGTGACCACTTCAAAAACATTTTTCGTACCTTCAACATTTATTTTTCGTGCTATTTCCTCGTTAACTTCTGCGCCATCGACACTTGTGTATGCTGCTGCATGAAGAAATATGTCAAAGTCGATCTCATAGAGTTTTTTATTGACTTCATCTGGTTTGCAAATATCCATATCAGTGGAAGTAATAGGGATAAAATCAAAATCGGTTCCCAAAAGTTCAACAATGCGCGAGCCCACAAGCCCCGTGAGTCCCGTCCCCGCAATCTTCAATTTATCCATTGAATCATTATATAAGTTTCTGACATTAATTTATACTATCTTGGTATGACAGAGAAAGACATTATTAAGCTAATTAGACAAGATGAGTGGATGATGAAGAAACTTCGCGCCGTTCAAAAACCTAACCTTCCCGACTGGTACATTGGCGCAGGATTTGTAAGAAGTAAGATCTGGGATACACTTCATGGATATAAAAAAAGAACTCCGATTCCAGATATTGACGTAATTTATTTTGATAAGAATGATTTTTCAGAAGAAGAATTGCAAAAAGATTCGACGGCCGAAGAGGTATATTTTCAAAATCTACTGTCAAGTGAGCTTTCTGGTCTACAATGGTCAGTGACGAATCAGGCACGAATGCATATATTTCATGATGACGTACCGTATACAAATTCAGTTGATGCATTATCAAAATGGGTCGAAACAGCAACGTGTATTGGTGTTCGAGTAGAGGAAAAAGATACTCTTATTTTAGTCGCACCGCATGGTATTGATGACTTAGTAAATCTCATTATTCGCCCAACACTTAAAACTAAAAAAAATATGCAAGAGTTTACAAGGAGATTAAATGAGAAAAAATGGCTCCAAAAGTGGCCAAAACTGAAGACGATCTATTGATGGACTTTATAGCGTGAAAAATAGTTACAACTTTAGAACTTCACAGCAGTCCTTTTAACCCCCGGAGTTAAAAATCTTGTTCTGACAGTATTTTCCTCCACTTGATTTTCATTTCTTTTTTATAGATAATGAAACTATGATAGATACATCCCAGATTCTTATAGTCTCTGCAGTTACGGTTATGACGGTTATCCTTACCATAGTTGGTATTCAGCTTATTTTCGTACTCAAAGAATTCTCGATGCTTGTTAAGAGAGCAAACAGAATTACTGATGAGCTTGAAAAAATTGGGATGAATGTTGGGCACGGGGCGGGGGAAATTGTTGGATTTATTTCAGGAATCAAAAACTTCGTTGGAATCGTGGATATTTTAGCCAAACGAAAGGAGAAAAAGAATGACAAAAAATAGTCCTCATCACCAGTCATTTTGGTCTGGCCTCTCACTAGGCGTCATCGTAGGAGGTTCTGCACTTGCGCTTTTTGGTACAAAAAAGGGAAGGGAAGTCGTTCACAAACTTCTCGATATCTCCGAAAACTTTGAAGATGTAGCCAGTGACTTTATTGGAAATGTAGAAGATGAACTCAAAGAGCAGGTTGGACCAGCAATTCAAACCCGTGGTGTCACCGCCATCGAATCCCTCATGGATAAAATCCAATCCGTGCTTCCGGAGAAAGTAAAATAAGTTCTTGACAATCTCATAAAGACAGGCTTATACTAGGCCCCATGACAATAGAATCTAAAGGAATGGCTTCTACCCCCCCCATTCCTGACACAAGCTTAGGAGCTGAACCAGGTGAAAAAATAACAGAGGTAGCATTTGCATGGGTTGGATACCAAATACCTCCAGAGAATACTGCAGAATTTGATACATATGCATATCTAATACATAAAGGACTTGGTTTAATTGAACTTGGTGCTGATGGTCTTGAGGATGCGGCGGGTTATCGAAGACCTGGAGATGCTCTATTTGTAGTAGTCGGTTTTGATGGAAATGAGCATGAAGTAACACGTATCACCGTTGCGGCATATGAAAGCAAAGCTCATCGTAATGCTGTTGACTTTAAAGATGGTCCTGGAAAAATAGTTCTAGATCATGCTAGTGCAATGGCAGAGAGATTAGGAGGTTCACTTATTTCAATTAGAGAACCAGTGTTACCCGAAGATGCAGAGCAATTTTTACAAGATACTGATCCTCGAATTGAGTATCCGGTCGGCCAGCCCGCACAACCAGGACCAGCTATATAGAAACGCTTTCAATTTAGGGTTCTCCTACCCAGTTGGTACAAGCTCTAATGTGTTTAGCAAATACTGACGTGGTGAACTGAACATCTCAGGTCTGCAAA
>MFZQ01000030.1 GCA_001789445.1 Candidatus Roizmanbacteria bacterium RIFCSPHIGHO2_02_FULL_40_13b
GAAGAAACATGCGCATCTCGACTCATACTCGATGAACTTATTAAATCATATGTTACGAACAAGGAGGTTAAAGAAGCACTTTTTCGAATGGTAGCAATTACACTAGATGATGATCATTTCAGAGATATATATCGAGACCAACCAGACGCTGACATCTATGATTTCCTCCCATCATCGATTATTGATGGCGCACATTCCATTTTTAAGGATGATAGTCAGATCGTATATTTCATCGAACAGCTGTTGGATTGTGTTTTTAAATCATTCATATATAAAATTCGTGCTGAAAAGGAATTACTAAAGGGATATGAATTTCAGACAGTATGGGGACGCACAATCGCTATAGAAAGTGATAATCGCGAAACATCAGTACTTGCACAAAAAAGAGGAGTTAGTATGGTTATTTCAAAGTCCTCAAATGGGCAAGTACGAGTAAAAACACGTCCAGATGTAAAACAGGACCTCAAACCAATGTACGAGAAAGTTCTTGAACAGGATCCAAACGCAACATGGTTTTATCATGTATCTGGACATATGCTTCTCAATGGGTCATCCAAGAATCCTGACATGATTCCTTCGAAATTAACCATCAAACAACTCATCGTACTTGCAAAAGATATCTCGTGAAAGTATAATTCTTCTGAAAAGGGGTGTGTATTTGAATTACTAATTACAATCATGTATTTAAGGAGGTGCTAGTATGATCGTTGTAACCAAAAGAAAAGGTGATACAACAGATAAAGTTCTACGAAAATTTTCAAAAATGTTCCGTGAGGAAGATATCATTTTTGACGTAAATAAAAAGGTTTTCTTCAAAAGACCAGCTATTTTAAAAAAAGAAAAGCTTCGTGAGAAGATGAAAAAAAGCTGGTAACTATGATAACTATCACAACTGGTAGTCGATATAAGGTCGACAAGACCGATTTGATTAATAAAACCACCGATATCCTCAAAAAATTTGGAATCGCACGAGAAAATAATCTAAATATAATCTTCGTTGGAAAACGAAAAATGAGAGAAATTGCTTCGCGATATAAAAATGAGGATGTTGCACTGCCGATACTTTCTTTCGGGTATGGAGAAAAGGGAGTTACATCATCAGATGAGAATACGTTTGGAGAAATTGTTATATGCTATCCACAAGCAGTACTACTTGCCGCACAAAAAGATAAAACAGTCGAGCAAATTTTACTCTGGCTCATTGAACACGGGTTGGAGAATATTTTGTACAAATAATGTACTACCTAAAATACCGCCCACAGACAATTGAGGAGATTGACAATGAAGACGTTCGAACGCGACTTAAGAATGTACTTTCAAAAAAAACAATCTCACATTCATGGCTTTTAACTGGTCCTAAAGGTACGGGTAAAACTTCATCTGCCCGAATCCTGGCCAAAGCCATAAATTGTCTTGATAATATTTTTGCAGATAAAGGAAAAAGTGAAGAACCATGCAACAAATGTGATAACTGTAAACTCATAACCAATGGTAGCGCCATGGATGTAATCGAAATTGATGGCGCATCCAACAGAAAAATTGATGATGTTCGAGAACTTATTGACAAACTCAAGTTTGCCCCCGTGCACATGCGATACAAAGTCTACATCATTGATGAGGTACACATGCTTACAAGCGAATCATTTAACGCGCTCTTAAAAACGCTTGAGGAACCTCCTGCAAACACGATTTTTATTCTGGCCACAACCGAGCTTGACAAATTGCCAAAAACAATTATTTCACGTTGCTTGAGACTTAATTTTTCACATGCAAAAAAGGAGGAAGTACTACGCCAACTCGGACGGATTGTAAAGGGAGAGAAACTCACCATCAGTAAAGATATTTTGGAATCTATTGCAATCAATTGTGATTTTTCGTTTCGGGATTCAGCAAAGCTTCTTGAAGAAGTAGTGCTTAACTCTATAAAAACTAAAGAAGAATTTTTCAATCTCATCGGTCTTGCAGAGAATAAAGAGGACCTCTTGCACTTCGTTCAAGAAATGGATGTAAAAAAAGTTCTGATTTTTATTGAAAACTATGATATCGCCGGTGGAAGTTTTAAATCACTCACTGAATATTTACTTGAGGAGCTTCACGCAAATCTACTCGCTCAGAATGGAGTTGGTGAGGAAAAAACAAAATATCAATTTAATGCAAAACAAACGAGCGTTCTTATTCGACTCATAACCGAAAGCTATGGAAAACTAAAAATGAGTCCCATCGAATCGCTTCCCCTCGAAATGGCAATTCTCGAATACATCCAAACTCAAAAAATCTAGCCCTCTCTTTACTTAATGAAAACTACCAAGAAGTGTGTTACCCTATGGTATTACCAATTTCACAAGTAGAACCATATGTTTAATCCATTGAAAGGTTTGGGAGATTTGCGACAAATGCAGCAACAAGCTCAGAAAATGCAACAAGCGCTTCAACAAGAAGAAGTTGTCATTGAGCGAAATGGAGTAAAAGTTGTCTTGCGTGGAGATCAGCATGTTAAGGAAGTTGTTATAGATGGGGTTATGGAGAATCGCATTGCTGAAGCTATAAACGAAGGAGTCAAAAAAACGCAAGAACTTGCCGCCAAAAAACTTATTGAGATAAGTCAACAACAAGACAATTAATAAGCTTTTTTATGAAATTATTCTCAACAACTGCAAGTCAAAAATTATCTGAAGAAGTCGCAAAGACTTTGGGTACTACACTTGCACAGTCTGAAATCATACGATTCGACAATTCAGAGGTTCGAGTACGAATAAATGAAGATGTTTCAAGAGAAACATGTATCGTGCTTGGATCAAGCTCAAATCCAACAGATACGCATCTCATGGAGCTGTTCTTTTTTGCGGATGCACTTGCCCGAGGTGAAGCTGAAAAGGTCATCGCTTTCATGCCGTATTTTGGATATGCACGTCAAAATATTCAACATCGCACTGGAGAAAATGTATCTGTAAATGTCGTTATTCGAATTCTTGAAACGGTTGGATTTGATGAAGTTACAACATTTGAACTTCATGATGAAGCTATTGCTGGCGTCTTCACTACTCCCTTTACTCACCTAAGTGCATTTTCGCTCCTTTCAGAAGAATGCAAGAAGTATCTTGTAGAAAAAGAGGTTGATGAAAATTCAATAATGATTGCCTCGCCAGACCAGGGTGGGGTAGAGCGAGCTCGAAGTTTTGGAAAAGATTTTTTTGGAAAAGATGATTTTGAAATTATCGTTATTGAAAAAAATCGAGATCAAGATCATAAGCATGTATCAACTGCAGTTGATTTATATGGTGATGTTTCTGGAAAAACTGTCATATTAGTTGATGACGTTACAACGAGTGGAGGAACACTTATCAACGCAGCAAACTTATGTAAGGAAAGAGGAGCTACGGGCATCATCGCCGCAGTAACTCATCATGATTTTGGCCCTGGAACAGGGCAGAGAATTCAAGATTCTATTATCGAAGCGTTTTTTACAACCGATACAATCGTATTAAAAGATGGTCAATCATTTGACAAACTTCATGAGGTTTCTGTCGCACCACTTATTGCAAAATACATACAGTCGCATTTTTGATTCATGAATAAATTACCAGCCTCGCTTCAAAAAGCTATAGATTTCTTTGACAAATTACCATCTATTGGTGGAAAAACTGCACGTCGGCTGGGATTTTATTTACTTCGAATACCTCAAAGTGACTTGGAAGAATTTGCCGCCATACTTCTCGAGCTTAAAAAAAAATCGCACTATTGTAAAATTTGTATGAATTTAACCGAGGAAGAAATATGTGCAATTTGCACTGATTCAAGCCGAGATTCCACCATGATAACGGTAGTTGAGGATGTTATCGATCTCCTTTCAATGGACGCGGGAAATCAATATAACGGCGTATATCATGTCCTACACGGTCGAATTGACCCCCTCAACTACATCGGGCCGGAAGAGATCTATATTCAACAGCTTCTAACTCGAATAAAAGAAGATAAGAATACAATTAAAGAAGTCATCCTGGCAACAAATCCAAATACTGAAGGAGAAGCGACAGCGCTATACATTAAAAAACTCATACTTGAGGTTGCCCCCGAGCTGCGCATTAGTCGGCTGGCATACGGACTCCCCATTGGTGCAGATTTAGAGTATGCAGATTATCTTACCTTACAAAGAGCGATGGAAGGACGGCGTGATCTTTAAAGTTTAATTATCTCAACACTTACCAAGGGTTCACGACCAGTTTTAGATTGGAATACTTGTTCTAAATTTCGAGAAACTTCTGAACGAATAATACTATCGTTAAATGCTCCTGGGCCATTTCGCCGAAGTACTCGTTCAACTACTGTTGTAGCTTGCGCAAAAATTGCTTGTTCATCATTTTTAAATATGAATCCGTGGGAAATAAATTGAGGTTTCCCAACCATTTTCATTGCATTGTCAACGATAATGACGGCAAGTACGATTCCATCAGTTGAAAGCGTTTTGCGATCGCGAAGTACGGTGCTTCCCACGTCCCCTACCCCATATGCATCAACAAAGATATTTCGTGTATCCACTGGTTCTCCCGCATAGGCACTTCCTCGTTCAAACACGTATGTTTGTCCCTCGCGAAGGAGGTGAATTTGTTCCGGCCCAAATCCAAGCTTATCTGCCATATTTGCGTACATTTTTTGGTGTAACACTGTTCCACCGATTGGAATTAAGTGTTTTGGCCTGGTAAGTCGGGCTAAGAGTTTTAAATCTTCTTGATTTCCGTGACCAGATGCATGAAGTCCTTCGGCAATATCAGAATATATAACTTCCGCTCCTCGCGCATATAATCTTTCAACTAAATCATTCACATCGTCCTCTTGCCCTGGAATGGGGTCTGATGAGAAAAATACCTTGTCTCCCGGAGCTATCTTTATAGACTTATTTTGGTCGTTAGCAAGTTTTGACATCGCTGAATCAATCTGCCCCTGTGATCCTGCCGCTATAATACACACACTTCCTGGGCGCATACGTGCTGCTTTTCGCTCGTCAATTAGGTAACGATCAGGAATTGGAAAATAGCCAATTTCCCGGGCAAGATCGGTATTTCCCCGCATGGAACGTCCCATAAACGCAATTGAGCGATTGAACTTTACAGCCGCTTCCGCACATTGTCGAATACGTGAAATATTACTGGAGAATGTTGTCATGATAAATTTTCCTTTTGTCGTGCGAATCTCATCCTCAAATGTTTTGCCAACTATACTTTCAGAAAGTGTAAATCCTTCCCGTCCAACTCCTAAACAGTCTGAAAGCAAACAATCAATTCCTTCCTCACCAGCCTTGGCAATTTCATAAAAGTCTGGAGGTGGACCGTACGGAGGCGTCAGATCAAGCTTGAAATCTGGACCGTGATAAAAGGTACCAACGGGAGTTTTGAGCACAATATGAGTTGGATCGGGAATTGAGTGGGTCACATGGATAAATCGTGCTTGAAATGAACCAAAAGTATACTGTTGACGATACGCAATCTCCGTAACTTTCAACTGCATCCCATACTCTTTAAACTTTTCCTCAACGAGTAGTGCGGTAAGCTTACTACCGTAGACTGGCGGTTTTCCCAGCGCTTCATAGTGAAAACGAAGTGCGGAGATATGATCTTCATGTCCATGAGTTAAAAGTATTGCTCGAATTTTATCCGTTTTATCGAGCAAGTAGCTAATATCTGGAATTACAAAATCAACCCCCAATTCCTTTTCTTTGGGAAACCCGATTCCACAGTCAACAACAATGATATCTTCAAGCTCTCCATTGCGATAAATCTCATATAAATACATGTTCTTGGTAACATCGACAATTCCACCAAGAGGTACAAAACGCAGTTTAAATTGATCCATGGATTCAGTATAGCATATCTGGAGAGGAGAGGAGGAGGTGATAGGGGGATTGGGTAACTATCTCCCTATCCCATCCTCCCCACCTCTATTTTTAGTATAATTACCACATGGATCCAAAACTAAAGTCCAAAATTATGAAAAAACTCGAAGCAGTTCTCGATCCGGAACTGTATGTATCAATCGTCGACCTCGGTCTTATTTATGATATTCTCGATACTAAGGGTAAAATTACGGTAACAATGACACTTACCACCATGGGATGCCCCCTTTTCGGGTTACTTGAGGAAGATATCAAATCAAATGTTATGAAGATAAAAGGGGTGCGTGATGTTTTTATTAATCTTGTGTTTGATCCACCATGGAGTATGGACCGTATGACAGAACGAGGTAAGGCACAGTTGGGAATATGACTATGAATAAAACAGGTTTTTTAGACGATGTATTTGAAAAAGCTGTTGAACAGGGTCGTAGTTCTGTAAACAAAACGAGACACTCTGTCGTCAAATCCGGGAAAGAGACACTCACTGCCCTGGGAGGTTCTAACCACACCCCGCTTAGTGCCGACCACCTTAAACAATTTGAGAAAAATTACGCAACCCAAGATGCACAAAAAATAGAAGATTTGAAAGCGATTCTTTTTAAACGAGTAAATGAAGAGAGCGCAAAAGCAATTGGGCAGCGCAGGCGTGAGGAAGAAGAACGCAAACAAGAAGAAGAGCAGGAAGCAATGGCTGACAAGCAAGAACGTGAACAAGAAAAAGGTGCATTTATAGCAACACCAACAGGAAAGGCAAAGCGTGGAAGTTCGCAAAGGCAAGTGAAACAAAATACACAGGTAGAGACTAGGGGAGGGAAGAGTCAGTTTTAATTCGGGACGTAGTTCATCGGTAGAACGCTGGGTTCGGGACCTAGAGGTAGGGGGTCCAATTCCCCCCGTCCCGACAGTGAAAAGGTGTATAATTCCTCCATGCCAAATCCATCTACTGAAAGCAGAAATTATCGAAATCAGCATTATGCTGAACAAATAAGTAGATTTCTTTCTCCATGGCAATATATCGATCGAGATTATACTGATGTATATATTCGTGAAAAAATTGAAATCGGCCGACCAGAATTGGCTTTAGAACTATTTGATGAACTCTCACGAGCAAATACAATTGCAATAATCGGAACACATTTTGGAGACGAAGGTAAAGGACGACTGGTCGATAATAAGCTTCAACAACTTCTTTCAATTCCAGGAGTAAAAATGGCATATGTTGTCCGCTTTCAAGGAGGATCAAACGCAGGACACACAGTATATACAGAAGATGGAACAAAAGTTGCACTGCATCAACTCCCTTCAAGTGTACTTGAACCGCGTGCTGTAGGAATTATGGATCAAGGAATGGTCATTAATATGGAAGATTTGAAAACGGAAATTGATGATGTAGAAAAAATTGTAGGAGATTTACGAGGACACATAATCTTAAGTAACGACGCAATATTAAACACCGATCTTGATCGCGCTATGGAAGTTTTGAATAAGGTTAAGAGTGGTGGAAAGTCAGGAGGAGGTACTGCCCGAGGTATTGGTCCAAGCTATGCTGATCATTACAGTCGGCTGGGGAATACCGTTGAAGAATTATTCGCAGATGATTGGCGAGAAACATTTGGAAGAAAATACGATGGGTATACAATTGATTTTGACGCGCGGGGAATGGCACTTGAAAGTGTTAAAGTACCCGATTTGCGAGCAACGAGAGATACCGGCAAACCAGTTTCACGCCCCGTTGGAACAAAACAAGAATATTTAAATAGAATGGAGGCAATACGTGATTGGTATATACATCGAGATCAAGGGGTCGCAGATGATGCAAGGCTACGACAGAATACGTATGTCATTCACGAAAAAACGTATGGCGATGTAAGTCGAGGAATTATTTTTGAAGGGGCACAAGCGGTGGGACTCGATGCATGGCTCGGTAGATGGCCCGATATTACCGCTTCCAATACAACTATTGATGGGATTGCGGCAGGTACTGGTTTCTATCGTTCCCAAGACGTGCGCGAAAAAATCGGGGTATTTAAAGCAACGTATATGTCAAGTGTAGGGGATGCGCATATGATAACTCGCATCGATCTTCCTCGAGAATCTGTTGAATCGACAGATGGTTTTTCTGAAGATCAACTGTACGGTCTTGATGTACGAGATGTTGCAAAAGAAAGGGGTACGACTACTGATAGATATCGAGATATGTGTTTTTTGGACCTTGCACTCATGAGGTATAACGTAAAAATGGGTGGGATTGAGGCACTGGCGGCAACTCATTTAGATATTGCAAGAGAAGGTCGACCAATAAAAGTTTGTACTCACTATGTTGACATGCAGGGAAAATACGTTCCATATCAACCAGGGGTAAAGTATCAAGAAGGACTTATTCCTCAATACATTGAGCTTCCTGGGTGGGACGGGGAAGCTACACAAAAAGCAACTTCTGTTGATGAGCTTCCAGAAAATGCTAAAAAATTTCTTGCTTTTGTACAACTTCAAGTAGGTGTGCCTATTATTGCCGCAACTACCGGGCCTGAACGAAAACATTTAGTTGAAATTTAAGCTTTCTTGTTTCATGATACAATGAAACTATGTTAGGTAAAATCAAGCGTGCACTGTATTTTCCTTTTGCATCATATTTTGCCTTTTTTGCGCGTATAAAACTGAAGCGATGGAACCCAAAAGTGATTGTAATCACCGGATCAAGCGGAAAAACGACGGTATTACACCTTTTGGAGTCCCAAATTGGTGAAGAAGCATACTATTCACACAAGGCTAATAGCTCATATGGCATACCATTTAATATTCTTGGAATGGAGCGAGGGACTCTTTCGAAGTGGGAATGGCCACTCCTATTTCTAAAAACTCCGTTTGCTGCATATGGATCAGTTCCGGCACAAAAAATATATGTTGCTGAAGTTGATTGTGACCGGCCCAGCGAAGGACTTTTTTTAGCTACATTACTCAAGCCGCACACCACACTGTGGATCTCATCAAGCCGTTCGCATAGCGTAAATTTTGATCATTGTGTAACAGAGGGAACGTGTGACACGGTAGAAGAGGCAGTAGCAAAGGAATATGGAAGCTTACTAGAATACACTCAAGATACAGTTTATTACAACGGAGATAATCCCCTTATCAAAAGCCAAGCTCATCGTACACACGCACAAATTCACGAAATAATAATGAATGCAAGTATTTTCAAATACACCGTGTTTAAGAATAAAACAGACTTTACGATTGGAGAAACTACGTATACGTTTAACTATCTTTTACCCCAAGAACTTTTTTATGGACTTTCTATGGTACTTGATATTACACTTAAGCTCGGACTTCCTATAGATACTACATTTTCTCGCCTCGAGCTTCCTCCGGGACGTAATTCACTATTCACTGGAACCAAAGATACAACACTCATTGATGGTAGTTATAACGCAAACCTTTCATCCATGGCCGCCGTTCTTTCACTTTTTGAAAAATATCCTGCACATAATAAGTGGATTGTTCTTGGAGGACTTCTGGATCAGGGAAAGAGCGAGGTTGAAGAACATGAAAAGTTGGCCGCACTTATTCCACCCATTAGTCCCAAAAAAGTTATTCTTTTTGGACAGCGAGCCAATACCTATATTTATCCAAAGTTAAAAGTTTCTCTTGATGGTAAATGCGATATTGTTAAATTTGAAACTCAACGACAAGTCCTCGAATTTTTACAATCAAATCTGAAAGGGGAAGAAACAATTCTTTTTAAAGGTGGCACGCTTCTTGAAGGAGTAATTGAACATTTACTCGCAGATAAAGAAGATGTTTCTAAGTTATGTAGACGCGAAAAGATATGGCAACTACGACGACAAAAAGCGGGACTATAATCCCTCATTTATATATACTCCATGGATGGGCATATGATTCCCAAAAATGGGAAATCTTACAACGTGCACTGGAAAAGACAAACATTGAAGCAACACTTCTTCGAATTCCTGGACTTACGAGTCCTCTGGATCGGCCGTATGATATCTCTGATTATATATCTTGGATAGATACATCAATTGAAAAAAAAACACCTGTAATTTTACTTGGGCATTCAAATGGAGGCCGACTTGCATTTCATTACGCTTTGGAACATCCATCAAACATTTCTCATTTAATACTTATCGACAGCGCTGGGGTAGAGCATACAGACATTGTGTCACAAATGAAAAAAAATGCTCTGCTACTTCTTGCAAAAATGGGCAAAAAAGTTACTAGATCAAACTTTCTGCGTAATCTCTTATATACAATTGCACGTGAGAAAGATTATCAAGAAGCTTCGCCCGTCATGCGAAAAACTATGCAAAATTTACTTGCCGCAGATCATAATTTCCCATTTTCAAAAATAGCTGTTCCAACTGCACTTATTTGGGGTGAAAAAGATACAATAACCCCCCTTGTTGACGGCCTCACCATGCATGCCAAAATAAAAAACTCAAAAATGTACACAATTCCCGAAGCCCGTCACGCCCCCCAATTCACTCATCCAGAAAGAATAGTAAAGATTATTGAAGAAATTATTGAAAGAATTAGTAAAGATAGTATATGATGCGAAGAATATCCGATCGAGCACGCTCACCGGAGCCAGAGATTGCTTGGTTTGCGACTTGAGCGGAGCGCAGATCGTGGTATTCGAGCATCATAGACAATGATATGAACATTTTTAACTCTTTAGGATCAAACTATGACACCTCTTTTGTTAAATTGGCGCTTCGTGCTAAAAATGATCCCACAGATTCCGAAAAACTCAAAACTTATCTGGCAAGTAGATATAATGGAGAAGTTCACTTGACATACAAAGGCCGCGACGCCATTTACCTTGCACTTTTAGCTTCCCATCTCCCACCGCAATCAAAAATCATCATCACCGGTTTTACCTGTATTGCTGTGTATAATGCAGTGCGGCAGGCCGGATTCACGCCAATTCTTCTTGATATTGAAGGTACATCTCTCAACTTCACTCCCAAAAAATTACAAGAAGCGCTTTCATCCGATCCTTTAATAAAAGCAGTTATTATTCAAAACACACTCGGAATCCCTGCTAATCTCGATGAGTTTCTTAGTCTCTGTAAAAAATACCGATGTATTCTTATCGAAGACATGGCCCACTGTGTGGGAGGAACATATATTGGCGGAGAAGAAATGGGCACAAAAGGAGATATCTCTGTTTTTTCCTTTAGTCAAGATAAGGCAATTGATTCAGTTTCTGGCGGGGCACTTATCATTAGAAATCGAGAACTACAACGATTTACCCCTCAAGAATCCTTAAAAAGAACAGGGTGGGATGAATATATAGACAGAATATATCCTTATGTAACTTCAATTATTCGAGCAACATACTCATTTGGCATTGGAAAGCTCCTTCATTTTTTATTTTCAACTTTTGGAATCTTAAGAAAACCAGTTGAACATAAAAATGTTTTATATGAACTTACTCCGTGGCATTGTTTACTTGCAAAACAAGCATTTGATGCAAGTGACAAAGAAATTGCGCATCGTCAAGAAATCGCGCAAATGTATCACCAAAGTATTGATAAAAGTGTACAGTCAGAGTATATCACCAAGCACATTTTAATGACAAATAATTTACGGTTTCCTATTTTTGTGGAGAATCGAGCTTCGCTTTTTTCATATTTAAAAGGCCGAGGAATTCACGTTGAGGATACATGGTATGATTCTCCTGTTGCTCCAAAAAAGTATGTAAAAAATCTTAATCTTGAACTTACTCTCCCAAATGCTCAAAAAATAGCACAAACAATCGTCAACCTACCAACGCATAAATACATTACCACTTGCGAAGCATTACAAATTAGTGAACACATAAACCAGTGGTTGAAACAAAACAAATAATAGATAAAAATGAGTGGGATCTATTTTTAAGTACTCATGGAGAAGCAAACTTTCTGCAATCCTGGGAATGGGGCGAGTTTCATGAACAGCTTCATCATACAATTGAAAGGACGGGATTTAGTATCGACGGGAAACTCGAGGGTGTTATGCTTTCAATCGTCGAGCCGGCACGTCGGGGTCGATATTTGACTGTTCCTGGCGGGCCCATCATCGAATGGGAAAATGAAGAACTAATTAATGAGGTTTCCCAAGCAATGAAAGAAATCGGGAAACGGCAACGATGTGTATTTGTTCGAGTACGACCACAGTTATTAAATACCGAGAAATCGTGGGCGATATTTAAAGCTATGGGATTTGTCCTTTCTCCAATGCATTTGCATGCTCAATTTACGCTCCAACTCGATCTTTCAAAAAGTGAAGAAGAATTATTATCTGAAATGAGAAAAAATACACGGTATGAAGTTCGAAAAGCGATGAATGAGGGAATTCGGGTAGAAAAGTCCACAGATGAGAATTCAATTCGTGCATTTTATGATCTGCAATTACAAACAGCCAAACGGCACGGCTTTGTGCCATTTTCATATCCATACCTTCATGAACAATTTAAAGTGTTTGCCGCACAAAATATGGCATATCTCTACAGTGCATATCACAATGATGAGCTTCTTGCCAAGGCATATGTTATCTTCTATGGAAATGAGGCGGTGTATCATTTTGGCGCAAGCACCCCCCAAGGCAGAGAACATCCGGGCGCATATCTTCTTCAGTGGGAAGCGATAAAAGAGGCGAAAATGCGCGGAATGAAACATTATAATTTCTGGGGAATTGTGCATGAGCACGAAAAAAACCATCGGTTTTATGGCGTTTCAGTCTTTAAGCGAGGATTTGGTGGGGAAGAGGTTGAATATTTGCCCGCACAGGACTTAATAATTAATAAGCCACGCTATTTACTTACGACTACATTTGAGCATCTTCGGAAGAGGATGCGGAAGGTTTAGCAGTTGGCTCATCAGGTTTCTCGAGCTCTTGTTTTTCTAACTCAACTTTCAAAGGATGAGCGTGTTGAAATGGTTCAGGTAACAATGCATCTAAGAAACCATTAGTGGGTTTAGGAATATCTCGCTCCATAGAATAGATGCTACAAGGTTATTTCTCCATTGTCAAATACTTTTTCATTAGCTACAATTGCCCTATGAAAATCTTTAATACATTCTCGCGAAATATTCAGGAACTCTCACCCCAAAACCCACCTGTAGTAACCTTTTACGCCTGTGGTCCGACTGTATATGATCACACACATCTTGGACATCTGCGAACATTCACGAATAATGATCTACTGAAAAGAGCACTTACAATGCTCGGGTACAAAATTCATCACGTTATGAACATTACCGATGTTGGACATTTAACTGGAGATACTGATGAAGGGGAAGACAAACTTGAGAAGGGAGCACTAAAAGCTGGGAAAACGGTATGGGAAGTCGCGGATTATTATACAAAACAGTTTATTTTTTCACTAAAAGAATTAAATATTATCGAGTCAGATGAGCTTCCGAAAGCAACGGATCACATTCAGGATATGATTACTCTTATAAAAAAACTTGAAGAAAAAGGATTTACCTATAAAACAGAAGAAGCAATTTATTTTGATATCTCAAAGTTTACAGACTATGGCAAGCTTTCTGGTCAAAAGATCGAGGATAAGATTCAGAAATCTCGAGATGAAGTGCATATAGACTCGAATAAAAAGCATCCAGCCGATTTTGCACTGTGGTTTTTCACGGTTGGTCGATTTAAAGATCATGTGATGAGATGGGACTTCGGCTCCGCTCAGGGATTCCCGGGGTGGCATATTGAATGTAGCGCAATGAGTATGAAATATCTGGGCGAAACTATCGATATTCATGCCGGAGGAATCGATCATATTCCAGTACATCATGAAAATGAGATTGCACAAAGTGAAGCCGCAACTGGAAAACCGTTTGTCAGTATCTGGTTTCACAGTGCGTTTTTGAATATTGAAGGACAAAAAATGAGTAAGTCATTGGGAAACTTTTATCGTATTGAGGATTTACAAGAAAAAGGTGTCAGCCCGCAGGCTCTGCGATATCTCTATCTCCAAACGCACTATCGCCAACCTATGAACTTTACATTTGAAGCGGCAGGAGCGGCGACATCAGCATTTAATAATTTGAAGGAAATGGTCCTCGCACTCAAAAAACAAACGCAACGAACAGTACTTTCAACCGATAAATTAGGACAACTTGATGAGTATCGTACACAATTTTTAAGCGCACTCCAAAACGATTTACAAATTCCCCAAGCACTTGCGGTTATGTGGTCGATGCTTAAATCAAATATTCCTTCGGAGGATAAATACGACCTTGCACTCGAGTTCGATCAGGTTCTCGGCTTGGGGCTTGCAACATTTGAGGAAGAAACTATTCCTGAAGAGATTGTTGAGCTCGCAAAAAAGAGACTGGAAGCTCGAAATGAAAAAGAATTTGAGAAAAGTGATGAATTGAAAAAAGAAATTTTGGAAAAAGGATATTCTATCGAGGACACTTCTGACAGTTTTATTATTAAGAAAAAATAAATGGATACGTATCTTCAGTATCTTAAAGAGTTCATCTCGTTCAAAAGTATCTCAACGGATTCTGCATATAAAAAAGAATTAGATAAAACCGCTTCATGGCTTGAAGCTTTATTTACACAAAATGGCTTTGAGGCGCAGGTAATTACCGGTTACGGGAACCCAATTGTACTCGCACACTTTCACATTGATAAGAAACTCCCGACTTGCCTCATCTACGGACATTACGATGTGCAGCCGGCAGATATCCTCGAGGGCTGGACAAGTGATCCGTTTACTTTGCGACAAGACGGTAAGAAATTGTATGGTAGGGGAGTGGTTGATAATAAAGGCCAAATCCTCATTCACGTGGTGAGTATTTTTGAGCGTATCAAACAAAAAAAACTTGGAATGAATATTATTTTTATGATTGAGGGAGGTGAAGAGACTGGGGGAACGGAGCTAACTCGATTTGTAAAAGAAAATAAAGAAAGTGTATCTGCCGACTTCGTACTTATTTCTGATGGCGAGATGAAAGGAAATAATCCGACAATTGAAGCTGGACTGCGAGGAGGATTTAATTGTACACTCACCATAAAGACTGGTGAAAAGGATCTGCATAGTGGAATTTATGGAGGAATCGCGTCAAACGCCGCCCACACACTCTCTATGATTATTAATAAAACTGTCGATTCTTTCCCGTTGTCATCAAAAGCGCATCCTTCTACTAATAGGGAAGTCGGACTCATTCCCGCACTTGAGGTAACAAGTATTCAGGCGGGCTACCAAGGAGAAGGATATCGCAACAGTATTCCTCATAAGGCTTCTGCAAAAATTAATGTTCGAATTGTAAAAAGCCAGGATCCTCACGAAATATTTTCACAACTGAAAGAATTCATAAAAACCGAGTTACCATCAACCTGTACTTTTGAGTTTACACTTGATCACCCACATAATGCAGTAAAACTCGATCTTTCGAATGAGTATGTAAAAGAAGCATCCTCAATTCTTAAAAAAGTTTATGGAAAGGAGCCACTTTTTACCTATTCCGGAGGCGCAATTCCAATTGTAGATGAATTTAACACTACTCTAAAAATTCCCACTCTTTTGGTCAATTTAGCGAATGAAGATTGCAACATGCATGGAGTTGATGAGAATTTTGATATTGAGTTTATCGAAAAAGGCCTCGCGTTTTCCACGTTATTTTTTGAAACTACGAATAAATAATGAGCTATATTTGTATGATAGAATGATTCTATGGAAGATCCCATAGAAGGTCCTCAATTTCTTAAGAACAAATATAATCTTCATAATACTCCCGAAGTAGATCAAGCCGCCCAGCGCGCATATGTTCGTACCGGTGAAGTTGTCCCCCAAGATCCACTCGCCCGTATACAAAATTATCTTAATCGTTTTAAAGAAATTGTTGAAAGACCTGATCCAGAGCGCCGTGCTCATGGGGTGCAGGCAATAAAGGAAGTCTTACTTGATTCGTTTGTAACAAAGTTTAAAGATATTCCAAATAGCTATTGGCAAACACAGGAGAGAATTCTTCGAGAACAAGGCCAGCAAGGAGATTATGATCAATTTACCGAAGAAGAAAAAGATACGTGGAAAAAAGAACTCTCATCAGGACTCATCGAAGATCAACGAGCTTCGCTTGAACAGTGGGTCGACTATTTCGCAAGTTCAGAATCTGGGGCAATTCCTGACTATATTAAATACTGGGTGTTTCGAAGTGTAGTCCAACTACAGGAATATGACAAAGAATCGCAAAAATTCCCCAAACGATCTAAGGGCACACTTAAAAATTTCCCTGATATTAATAATGAAGCGCTTGCCTATATTGTGGATGCCATGGTTACAAAAACACAGGGAAAAGAATTTCGTCATGATGATCTCGAATACGAATTGTCTGCCGAGCAAATAGCTGTCTTCCAAAAAGCGCTCCAGAACGAAAATTTTGCTCAATTGTATGGGTGGGCGAATGAAATAATCCAACCGATCCCTGAACATCTACTGCCAAAAACTGAAGGAGTTTGGCGCACTTTTAAAGAAGGCTCTGATCATAATTTGTTAGTACAGTCTGTTCGTGGGAAAGGCACTGGTTGGTGTACTGCAGGAGAAACATATGCCGCGAAACAGCTCGAGGCGGGTGACTTCCATATTTTCTTTTCAAATGATGAAGCAGGAAACCCCATATATCCCCGAATCGCCATTCGAATGGAAAGAGACAATATTGCCGAAGTCAGAGGTATTGCCGCAAGACAAAATCTAGATTCGTATATGGTTGAAGTGCTTACAGAAAAACTAGATGAATTTCCTGATAAAGATCAGTATTTGAAAAAAGAGGCTGACATGAGACGATTAACACATATTGAGCGCAAAACACGGAATGGTCAAGCGCTTGACAAACAGGATCTAGAATTTCTGTATGAGATTGATTCTTCTATCGAAGGTTTTGGGTATATCGAAGACCCGAGAATTGAAGAGCTTCGTACAACACGTACTCTTGAAGAAGATATGACTATTATGTTTGAATGTCGTCTTGATCAAATTGCATGGCGAAAAGAACAAATAAGAAATGATACAAAAGCATACATTGGGCCACTTTTTCCCGGTGTTTTCGCCCTGCTTCGAAATATAGATCACATTTACACCTCTTTCCCTGAGGAAAGACTTCTTATTGAAGATTTGGAAATTGGAGGAGAAACAAAAGAAGAGCTTGATAAAGAACTGACAGTAAATGGCGTACAGGTAGATTATACTGCCGACGATTTGTTTGAAACGGATGCTTTTATTACACTTCCTAAACCAAGAATCATTCGGGTTGTTCAGATATCTGGTGGAGACTTAGATTTGGTAGATGATACAAAAACCAGCAATTTATTTCCCCTTATATTAGATTATGGGCTCGAGTATGTACCCTATGAAGCTGGACCCAAATATCTTCTTAAACACATTAATCAACCTGGAAATAGGCAAACATTACGCATGGGTATGGAGCTAACTGCACATCGCACTCAATTCCAGAGCACGTTTTATCTCGAGTGGAGTGAGGGCAAGCGCCATTTGGCAAGCGCTTCTGTTGATCCAGACAAACTTCAGCGCCCTGGTTTCAAGTTTTTATTTATGATCCCAGAAGCTATGTAAGTTTAGATTCGAGACCTCGGGCTCCCGGGCCTCACCCTCTCTAGCTCTTGCTTTTTCACGCATAATTTGATAAAGTATGGACAGGAATTTATGAAAACTACAACATTGTACGAACTTGTTTATATTGCTCGCGATGAGGCAGATACAGCAACCGACAAGGTTAAATCATATATAACCGGTTCCAAGGGAACTGTCGAAGGCGAACGGAAATGGGGAAAAAAGAGGTTTGCGTATCCAATTAAGAAAGAAACGTCTGGATTCTATTTTTTGTGGGATATTTCAATGGGACAAGATACCATTGCTCCATTTAAACGAAAATTGGACCTTGATGAAAATGTTCTGCGTTATTTACTTATAAAAAAAGACAAATAATATGGCGAGTAAATCGGTAAATAAAGTAATTTTAATTGGAAATTTAACTCGAGATCCAGAGCTTAAATATACGCCATCTGGAACTGCAGTTTGCACCATTGGCCTTGCAAC
>MFZQ01000031.1 GCA_001789445.1 Candidatus Roizmanbacteria bacterium RIFCSPHIGHO2_02_FULL_40_13b
TTACGTTCTAAAATATGGTTTTTTGGTCTTCCAGAAGCTCCGCGGTGATTTCCCAGATATGTCCAACCTTCCTCTTTATGCTCCAGTGCCCAATTGGCAAAAAAAGCTTCCCAGTCATCTCCAGTTAAGCGAATATGATGTGTACTATCCCACTCAAACGCTGGATCATCGACCGCATGAACTTGGTGAACCATTCCATATTTAGAAACTCGAGCCATTGCTGAAACCACAAAGCCTACTCCTTGCAAACTTTCAATATGCTCAAGGCTATTGTGAGAAACTCCTACGCTGTATTCTCTGCGTTCTTGCAGAACTCCAATCATATCCTCGTGTTTTACAGTAACACTTGCCAATCCCTTTTGCTGTAAACTTTTTCCTAATTTCGAGATGCCATGATCTACTTCCAAAACATGTCCATCATTTCCTTCTTCCAAACCGTTTTCTCGAATTAATCCGTCATAAATGAAATGTGTCCGAGCCTTGGCAAGTACATGTTCCCAAGAACTTCTTGTTACTTCAACAGTTTTTGTGGCAGAGATTTGTTCAACCGGAAGGGCGAAGAAATAAAGAAAATCTTGTGGAGATATGATCATAGTTTATTGCAAATCAATTATATCAGAACTTAATTAGACTTCCATGAAAGCCTGAAGTATAATTTCACAATGAGAGAGAAATATACAGTTGAACAAGTGCAAGATGCAATACGGAGAGATCCTGATATTACTGGCAAAGCAAGAGATTCACTTGACGCGATAATTGAAGGGCGACTTCCTGAACACTTTCTTCAACTATTTCGTAGAAAACGAGATGATTATTCGGATGAACTTCCTGACGTAGATGTTCGTGACATAATTGATGCGGGTATTATACAAAATGATTTTAAAGGTAGAATACATACGTATAAATGTCAAGGAAACTATGTTCGTGGACTAAGTTTTTCGTTGACTGTTGCGGTAGATCAAGAAGTGATTACGGATCCGGAAGTAGTTGAAGAAATTATAGGATTCCAGAGAAGTGATCTAGAGTTTTCTCTTGGTGACCCGGGAAATTCGGACAGAATAGCGAGGATAAATGGAATTTTGGATCGTGTGATAAGGTATTTGGAAGGAGAAGTTGGGGGAGAAGAAGATGAAGTCCTTAGCTAGCTCTTTCTTTTACTTCTTCGAATCGTCTATTTTTTATTAAAGATCTAAGGTATGGTCTATAGTGCGTAAATTTACCATGAACTCTCGCATAGTCTTCAGGGCTAACTACGAGTGATTCTTCAAACTCTCTCACCATCGTCTCTTGCTCATCATCTGACAGCCGCATAAATTCTCGAAGTGAAGCAACAACCTGCAAAGACCTCAATCGCATTCCTTCGCCCGTTGGCTCGGGCTCATCTCCTTGCAAAATATAAGGAACTTTTACGGGAAGTGTTGTTCCAACGACTATTTCGTCATCAACGGTAATCAAAATTCTGCGCAGAATATCTCCGTCTCCTAAATCAACCTGATCATGTTCGATTGAGGCAACCGAAACTTCTTTCAGTCGACCCCAACCCGTATGTATCCTCTCACCTATAACGAGGTCACCAGCAGGTCCCCTAACTTCATCAGCTCTAACGTCTCCATCAATCATATTTTCCTATTATAACAAGATATTGTGTTAGTTTCAATTCAATTAAAAAACTGGCGGAGGAGTTGGTAGATATCTTTTCGATGGCCGATGAGAACAATATATACCTCACCTTTCATTTCTTTATACACAATTCTGTAATCTCCAACTCTGACTCTAAACATATCACTATAGCCAGTCAGTTTTTCACCCTTTTTTTGTAGTGAAGGGTCAGTTAAGGATTTTAATTTTTTTACGAGCGAGATTTGATCGATTTTTTGAATCTTTTTTAGCTCTTTTTTTGCACGGGAGGAGAGCGTAATCCTCATAGAGCAAGCTCCTTTAGAACATCTTCAAGGTCATGTCCTTTGCTGAAGTCGGTATTTTCAATTGCAAGTCGATCAACCATATCCTCCATATGAGCAGCAATCATTTCGTAGAGATCTTTTCCTATAAGGTACGCCTCAATCTTATTTCGGTTTTCAACTGCAAGTGGGAAGTCCAGCGCTTCGCTAATCGCTTTAGAAGGATTTACTTTGAGTTGAGATATAGATATTGAGTTCATATAAGTAAATAGTAACAAATCTAAGGTCCCTTGTCAAGACCTATTTATAGGTCATTTCAATATCTTTTTCTGCGTGTAGTTTTGAATTAGTGTACTATACATGAGTGCTTTTTCAGAATCAATATCTTTATTCAATCCATCAAGTAATTCTCTAATATATGGTGCAACTGTTTTCATTTCAACTTCTCTCTTCCTTTTTATTGCCTCATCCAAAAAACGCTGTGCCATCGAATTGGATCCTCTATGCAGTCCTAAAGCGACACGTTTTAAATCGCTCGCTAGAGATTCTAAGATGAATTTATTATCCATAGACAATTTCAAAAAAATATTTTGTCAATTTTTCAAATTCTTCTCGTGTCTTAGCATCTTGAATTTCATTACTTGTATTATTTTGGGAAGGGCGGATGTTAATCAAAACCTCCACCCCACAGATCTTCTTGACTGGATCCCTGTTCTAACAAAATTTTTTCTGAATCGAAATGCCGGTCACATCCGGCAGAACAGACCTTTTGTTTTATATCAATCACAGTTTTTATATACACACCAAACTGTTCTTTCACTTTCTCAAGCTCTTCTTTTGAATACGGTCCACTTTTTGTGATGATCATTAGGTTATTATAGCTCACTCAATAAACTGTCGTATACGTAAGAAAAAGTTTTCCTGCGATGAACACAATTTTTTTCTTTTGTAGATTTACTTTTTCTCTCAAAGAATTTCCATCAAATCGCATGAGAGTATTATAGCAAAGGAATAAGGTTGTTTTATTGATGTCTATTCGAGTGGAGCCGACAGTACGTGAGTGAAACGGGAAACGTTTGTGAAAGAAGGATTATGTGGAGAATTATTATCAAGGGAAAAGCTCAACTTTTATCTAGCTTGACTTTTACATTAATTTTCAACTAAGATAATAAAAGATGAGAAAAAAGAAAAGGAGTAAGAAAACGTACAATTCTTCTAGTAAGAATTTTTTAATTGTAGTGTTGTTACTTATTGTTGCCATATTATTTACTGGCAAAACTTTTCTACAAAAACAGGAGTCCCAATCTAACAATGTGCTAGGATTACTCCTTGCTAAAGGAGATGATGATTCGGATAGTTCGTCTGGAAGTGATTCGTCGGGGAGTGATAACAGTGGTTCGGGAAGCTCAAGTAGTAGTGGATCTGGTTCTTCTAGTTCTGGTTCATCTGGAGGTTCAAACATAATTCCAACACAAACTAAGATAATAAATCCCACAACGGGAGTTCGCACGGAAACAGAGGTGAAACAGGAGGAGGAGCGTACTGAAATAAGACTTAGTGAAGACGAACGTATCAAAACAAGAACAAAAGATGGGAGAACACGAATTGATATAACAGCGGGGGGTATAAAAACGCGCTTTGAAATAAGAGACGACAGGATCGTAATAAAGGCGGAACAGGAAGATGGAACTGAAGTTGAACTTGAAGATGACGCTATTTTTAAGATTGAGGAAAGATTGGCAACAGATCAGATAAAAATAGCAACAGATGAAGCAAATAGATTTATAATACAACGAGGGACTGCTGGGGCTGTTAGTGAATTTCCCCTTTCTATTGATCTTGCAACAAACACACTCATTATCAACACTCCTTCAGGACAAAAAAACGTGGCGGTACTTCCGGATCAAGCAGTGCAAAATCTTTTAATTGCGAACATTGTTAGCCGTTTAGGTGGAAGTACGGTTGTGAATTCCTTTCGAACCGGCGAGACATCAACGCTTGCTCAAGTTATAACACTTGGTGAGCAAAATGGTGTTCCAATATATGAAATAAATGGAATTTCTGATCAAAAATTACTTGGTATTATTCCGGTAACGATTGAAAAGACAATTGATGTATCTGCCGAAACAGGAGGCGTTGTCTCAACTCAAGTCTCATTTGTTAATCAGATGTTAGATCTTCTCTCTTCCTAAACTCCATAATTGTCTTGAAGCTTTAAAATTGTAAGTCCAGGTCAAAGGTTTTGGGCGAAGTCGAAGGATTAGAACTTATTGAGTACAAACATATTAATTTTGCAAATAATTATCAATGTTTTCTATTACTTGTTTTGTAAGCCTTTCCTTTGTTTCAACAGGTAATCCATTGGTCGGTTTTGAGAAAATTACGTTTTTAGTATCTTTCAAACTTTCGTAATAATCTCCCGATGAATATCTATCAAACATCGCATAGTTTTGCCCTTTTTTAATCCAGTTCATAAAATTATCAATTGAGAACACTTTACCAAGACAGGTGTTGATAAGTATCTTATCTGGCTTCATAAGGTCAAATTCGTGAGCGGTAAAAATTTCAGTATTCTTGGGAACTTGTAAAGTCACAATATCTGAATTTGTAATCAGGTCATCAAGCGACATGAATTGAACATCGTCCGACTCAATATCGGGCTTTCTTGTTTTACTGGTGTAAATAACTTTCATTCCAAATCCTTTTGCAAGTCGTAGTACCCGTACCCCGATTGCCCCCATTCCAACGATTCCAATAGTTTTACCGAATAACTCTGATGGATATTCTCTCCACTGATATTTACCAAAGCCTTTTACAAGATCAAGTAGTAATGCAAAAATAAATTCTGCGGTTGCTTCATCTCCATAGTGTTCAACATTAGTAACTGCTATGCCTTTTGATTGTGCGAAACCGACATCAACATTATCCATATTTGTTGCACAAATACCGATATATTTAAGCTGAGGCAATTTCTCTAAAACATTCCTTGTGATCTGGCTTTCCCATGATACAAGGATTGCATCAGCGTCCCTAATTCGTTCGATGGTTTCTTTTTCGGAGGAAGGGTGGGTATCAGGAGATGCAATAGAGGATTCAGCATATTTCTTTAGTTTATCTCTTAAATCTTCTGTTGTATTAAGTGGTCCAGTGATGACAATCTTATTGAACAGATTCATGTTGGAATTATAGCACTTTTCCTAGAAAGGTTCGAACGTCTATGTCCCTTCCCACAATTTCGTGGCTGAAAGATGATATAATTACTCTTACACCAGGGATGACAGAGTGGCCAATTGTACGAGACTGTAAATCTCGCGGCGTAAGCCTACGGAGGTTCGAATCCTCCTCCCTGGACTGTGAAGCAGAGCAAAGCTCGCTTCACAGTCATGAAGTGATCTTTGATCTACTTCATGACCCAAGTTGACTCTAAGAGTCATATGAAAAAGCTTCAATACTGTGTTTACGTACTTTTGAGCCAAAAAGACAACAACTTTTACATTGGATATACAACTAATCTTCATCAAAGACTAACTTCCCATATTCAAGGAAACTCAAAAGCAACAGAACCTCGTCGCCCATTTACTTTACTTTTCTGTGAATATTATCTATCAAAACACGATGCAACTCGGAGAGAGAAATATTTTAAAACAACGATCGGAAAAAAAGTTCTGCGGTTAATGTTAAAAGACAGTCTTGCAAAAAGAATAGATTCTGACTTCTGATATACTTTTTTAATGGTTAAAAAGATTCTTTTAAACAATCAAGAATTCACTTTTACAGAAAACGATTTGCCGATTTTAATTCATGGGGCTCATAAAGCTGGTTCTTCTCTATTCACAATTACTTTAATCTCTAAACTATGTATGCATGGATCAAAGATTTTATTTTTCTCTGGGTATGAAATGGCCAAAGACGAATTCAGAGCTCAAGTTGAGGATATTGATACAGATAAAGTAGAAATTATTAAAAGAGGCGATGAATATGATTTTCTCAAAACGATAGAAAATATAAAAGATATAGATGAAAGAGTATTGCTAATAAAAAACGTTGAATTGTTGGGCGAAAAAGCACATCTAAAATTTAAAGATAAGACGAAATTAGTTATTTCAGGAGATATAGAAAAATGTTCTTTTAAAGAGGAACTTTTGAATATCCCATATAGAACCATCATCTTATTTTCAGATTTATCTAACTATTCTAAAGTTATTCCTTATGAGCTTCAACAATACGAAGGTTATATATGGGGTAGTAAAAAGGGCGTTGTAAAAATTGACGTTCGCTGGTAATACGTCCCAACATATTTAACCAGCACTACGCTGATGCTTTAGTATCTCCGCTCATTCCATTCGCTCCGACCTGGACTCGGTTTTTATCTTTCGCAACAATCTTCCTGAGTAGAGATAATAACCGGTTAGAACTTCGTGATATACTTTTTATATGGAAAAGAAAATAAAAAGTTATAAGTATAAGAATCTTACATTTCTTGCAATAAGCCTTTTTATTGCATTTGTGCTCCTGCGAAATGAGACATTTCACTCATATCTTTTGCATCTTGGTAATCTTGGATACATTGGTGCGTTTATAAGCGGAATATTATTTGTATCAACATTTACTGTTGCCCTTGCTACTCTTGTCCTTTTGGTTTTATCCGAGGGTCTTTCACCTATTGAAATTGGTATTATTGCAGGACTTGGTGCGGTTATAGGGGATGTAGTAATTTTTCGTTTTGTAAAAGATAGTCTAGCTCAAGAAATTGGTTCTATTTATAACTTATTTGATCATAATCATCATTTAAAAAAAGTTTTGCACACAAAATATTTCAGTTGGACGCTACCAGTTGTCGGAGCACTGCTCATTGCTTCTCCATTACCAGATGAAATAGGAGTAAGTCTTATGGGCTTATCAAAAATGAAGATTCCACAATTTTTATTATTGTCATTTGTCTTAAACAGTATTGGTATCTTCTTAGTAATTCTTGCCTCAACAGTTATTAAACCATAAAAGTAAAATATTTATAGAGGCACCGATCGCAAACCTAAAAAAGACCTCTCACTCTTCAAAATAATTAAACACAGACTCTGATATTTTAGCCATGGCTTCTTTTGCATCTGGAGTATATTTACTATTTGACATGAGAACAATCACATAATCGCCCTTATTAGCGTAAATAATCCCCGCATCATGGGCGAATTCCCCTAAATCCCCAGTTTTATGCCCCAGTATCGTCGATTCCGGCAAATATTTCGGCAACACTTCATTTATTTGCTGTTTTTTCAATAAATCGATCATTTTTGCCCTATTTTGTGCACTTCCCAGCTCTTCGTTATACAATTTCTCAAGAAAAAGGGCTATATCTGCGGCTGTGGTTTTGGGCGGATTGCTCACTTTTGACTCTTCAAGCCCGTGGGCGGCCAAAAACTTTTTAATATTTGTAAGTCCAACTCGATTCACGAGTACATACGCCGCATAATTGTGGGAAATAGTGATCATTTGGTTAAGCGCACTCGCAACAGTTAAGGAAATTGTGCCTTCCTTCATCTCTGCTTCCTCGGTGGCAATATCGTACTTCTCATTAAGTTTCACTACATCTGCTTCAACCGTTTCCGTTTCCTTCAGTGTTCCTTTCTCAATCTGATCAAATACCGTGGCCATAACCCATAATTTATAGAGACTTGCTGACTGAAAGACTGTATGTTCATTTAAATAGTAGGTTTCCTCTGTTTTAAGATTTTTTATAGCCACGGCAACGATCCCATCCACATCCTTTATCTGATTTGCAACGATTACTTTCAACGGAGACGTGGTTGGAGTGGGATAACCGCCAAAAAAAATAAATGGACGACCTGGTTTAGTATCGTGTTTACTACTTCCTGCTCTTGTCGCCATAAGCATATTTGTTGTCAAGTTATAACTTAGTATTCCAATACATAGGGTAACAAAACACATGAAAATTGTTTTCAGCTTACTACTTCGTTTTCTCCGATAGGATGTTTTAAGCGGGGTGTAGTTAATCGGAGTGTGCATAGCGGAGATTATAACTTTTTCCCAAAAAAATCAACACTTATTCACAGGAATTTCTCCAGAGAGGTTGAATATGTAGGGAATTATTATATGGTATACTCAAACATATGAACATTCAAATAGCAACGCAACTGGCAACACCCGTTTTAAAGGAATATGGTATCAAACGAGCCTCTTTATTTGGTTCATTAGTAAAGGGCAATATGAGTTCTGATAGTGATATTGATATTCTTGTTGAAACACCACCGAAATTTGGGCTTTTCAAATTTTCTCGTATGCGATTAGCCTTACAAAAAGCTCTTCAAAGAGATGTAGATCTGGTTACCTATAAGAGTATTAGTCCTTATATGAAAGAAAGCATATTAGGATCTACTTACATTCTGTATGAAGCGTGATGCCTATATTAAACATATTCTTAATGCAATAATTGCGATCGAAGAATTTACTCACAATGTATCTTACGAAGACTTTGTGACAAATAATGAAAAGCAATCTGCCGTGATACGTCAATTTGAAATTATTGGCGAAGCTGTGAACCAACTTGAAAAGGCATTTCAAGAAGAAAATAAATCTTTGAGAGATATACATATTCCTATTGAGGAGATCGTAGAAATGAGAAATATTCTTATTCATGAATACTTTGGAGTAGATTTAGAACTAGTTTGGGATACTCTTAAGGAAGACCTTCCGAATCTGAAGACACAATTAAAAAATGTAACTGACTAAATTCGCCCAAGGTTCAATTCCTTAGTATATTCAGCTTTTCTGCACATTCTTCCGCTGTCATATTTGTATTGTCTATTTTTTCATCATAAACAGTGAGCTCTTGCTGCCATTTATAAACAAGCCTAAATTCTTCTTCTGTTATAGAATGGTCTCTTGCCATAAATCGTTTATGAGCTTCTTCAAATGAAGGCATAAGTAAAACAATCTTTAATTGGTAGTCTTTGAGCAACTCTTGATAAAGTTGGGCTGTGTCATTTTGAAGTACATCAAGAATGAGTACGTCACTACCATTATTCTCAAAATTTATTGCTCGTGAACAAGCATTCTCTACTCCAAGTTTTTGTTGGTTTTTTCCTTCTTTACCATCCCATGGAGCTTTATGTGGGATAATCATGTGTCGTAAAACATCAACATCAATAACGATACACTTTGTCCTTTTTTGATAGACAATATGTGAAATAGTGTTTTTTCCACTTGCAGCAGGACCTGTAAGAATAATTATCACAAAGAAAGTATATCAAATGTCTAGGTAGTAGGTCTTAAAAGGATCCGATATAGAGCTCCATCGCCTCTTTTGCCATTTTTTTAGCTTCTGATAAGTTTTTTCCATACGTAACACTGATAGCTTTTCCAGGGCAAATCTGGTAGAATACAAGCATGACAGTCGCCAAAAGTGAATTTTATTTAGCCTTACAACAAGTCGCAACTGAACGGGGAATTTCCCCAGAAGAAGTTATTATCTCCATAAAATTGGCGGTTTTGGCCGCGTATCGCAAAGATTATCACCCCGATATTCCTGAAGATCAACAAATGGAAGACCTGTACGAAGTTCATTTGGATGAAAATACGGGCGAAACAAAAATTCTTAAAGATGGAGAAGATATTACGCCTGCTGGATTTGGTCGAATTGCCGCACAAACGGCACGGCAAGTAATCATGCAAAAAATTCGAGAAGCTGAAAAAAAGACGATCGTTGGACACTACCAAACACAAATTGGGACTGTTGTGAAAGGTCGAATAATTCGATTTGAAGGAAAAACAATTATTGCAGATATTGGCCGGGCTGAAGGGGTAATGCCACCTGAGGAACAAATGCGAAACGAGCCATATGACCTCAATACCTCACTCACCTTTTACATCAAAGAAATTCGAGAAGATGATTTCCGAGGCTCACGGATCATTATTTCCCGTGCCCATCCAAAACTAGTTGAGGAACTGTTCAAAAAAGAAGTTCCTGAAATTGCAAATGGCACGGTGCAGATCAAAAATGTGGCTCGAGAACCGGGCGAGCGCAGTAAAATTGCAGTTTTTTCCACTCAAAGTGGTGTTGATCCAGTTGGGGCATGTGTGGGTCAGCGTGGTATGCGGGTAAAATCTGTAACCGATGAACTTGGTGGGGAAGAAAAAGTAGATATTATTCAATACAACGACGATATTGCCTTCTTTGTTCGCGAAGCGCTGTCGCCCGCCCAAACCATCTCCGTAGAGATTGATAAAGAGCGAAAAATCGCAACCGTTACCGTGGATGCCACACAGGCACCTTTGGCCATCGGTCGAAATGGAGTGAATGTAAACCTTGCCGGCCGGCTGACAGAGCTTGAAATAAACGTAGTTCAAGCAAAAAGTGAAGAAATACCAGAAGAAAAAGAACCCGAAGAAAAAGTAGATACAAAAGTTGAACCAGAAGTTGAAGATGGGAAGTAATTATGGCAGAAATAAAAGATCGTGCACCAGTTGTGGTTGTGTTGGGCCATGTAGATCATGGCAAAACTACGCTTCTTGACTATATCCGTAAATCGAATCGGGCTAGCCGCGAAATTGGTGGAATTACCCAAACAATTGGAGCCTACACCGCTTCAGTTAAGACAGCAGATCTTCCGGTAAACAAAATCACCTTTATCGATACTCCAGGTCATGAAGCATTCACTAAACTGCGCCTCCAAGGTGCAAATGTCGCTGATATTGCCATTCTTGTGGTTGACGGTGTCGACTCACTTATGCCCCAAACGCTTGAATCCATAGCTCACATCCAAAATGCCAAAATTCCCTATGTAATTGCGGTCAATAAAATGGATATGCCCGGGGCAAGCCTTGAAAAAGTAAAAAAAGACCTCTCAATTAAGGGAGTTCTCGTGGAAGGAGCTGGTGGAGATGTGCCAGTTGTGCCAATTAGCGCCAAAACAGGGGATGGAGTGGATCATTTGCTTGAAACAGTGCTTGTTATGGCCTCTATGCACAAACTTACCTATACAGAAGATGGCGACTTGCAAGCATACATCATCGAATCAAAAACAACCCGTGCGGGGATTGCACTCTCTGTGATTGTTAAAAACGGAAAACTTTCTGTCGGCGATACAGTGTTCGCAGGCACGCAGGAAGCAAAAATCAAATCACTTATGAATGACGACGGTGTGCAAGTTCGTGAGGTTTTGCCCTCGGATCCGTGCGTAGTACTCGGATTTAAGGAGCTTCCAGAAGTGGGAATCTCGCTCACTAAAAAATCTGCAATACGGGAGGTGCCGCAAGGCATGAAACCCTCCCCTACGGATAATGAAAATGAGGTACCGTTTGATCATTTTGCGATCATTCCAGAGGAAGCTAAAAAGCTCAAAATTGTGCTCAAAACAGATACACAAGGTTCGCTTGATGCGCTTCTTGCCAGTCTAAGCCAAAATACCAATATTGAGATCATTCTTTCCGGACTTGGCGACATCTCAAAATCAGACATTTTCCTGGCAAAAGTAACCGGAGCAATCGTCATCGGTTTCTCACTGGGTGTCGATAAATTATCCGCAGAACTTGCCAAAGAAGAGCGAGTTGTAATTAAGACCTATAACATAATTTATGAACTGCTTGAAGAACTCTTTGAAGTATCTGACCTGATTGCTGAAAAAGAGCAAAAAGAAAAAAGTGTGAAGGGAGAAGCAAAAATTGTAGCTACATTTGTCATTGAAAAGGAAAAAATTGCAGGTATGAAGATCATAAAAGGAAAGATAAATATGAATGATACAGTGGAACTTTATCGCAACGAGAAGCTCATAACACAGTCAAAAGTAGTATCGCTTCGCCAACGGGCAAAAACAGTGCCTGAAGTAAAGAAAAATGAGGAAGCTGGCGCACTGTTTTATCCAGAACTTGACTTTGTGGTGGGTGATGTGATAAAATCTTATAGTATATGAACAATGACGGTTTAATGTCTAAAGTACAACAACTACTTGAGACAAAAATGGTCTTTTCAATTGCGCTTCCTGCAAACCCATCTATCGACGCACTTGCGGCCGCTACATCTCTTTATATGGGGCTTGTTAAAATGGGAAAAGGCGCAAGTATTGCCTGTTCGACCCCTATCGATCCTACGTCAGGACTTGTTGGGCTTGATAAAGTGCAGAGAGAGCTCGTTTCTGTGGGAGATAATTTAGTCGTCTCTTTCCCCTATGTTGATGGGGCTATTGATAAAATCACCTATACCATCGAAGGAAATGTCTTTAACCTGGTAATTGCACCAAAAGAAGGTCACCCAAAACTCGATCCACAAAAGGTAAATTACAGCTACAAAGGCGGAAAAAGCGAGGTAATCATCGTTATAGATGCGCCCACACTTGGAGTTTTGGGCGATCTGTACACAAATCAGCAAGATGCCTACACCGGAGTTGAGATCATCAACCTCGATCGTCATTTAACGAATGCAAGCTTTGGTTCAGTAAACATCGTTGAAAAACAACGTTCATCTACCTCTGAAATTGTGTTTAATTTGCTTAAAGCGTTGAGTTTTGGTATTGATAAAGATATTGCCACAAACCTCTATGCTGGAATTCTTTCAGCAACCAATAACTTTACGTCATATTCGGTGAACGCTGATACGTTTGAAGCAAGCGCACAACTTTTGAAGCTGGGAGCGCTCAAAAAGTCTGCATTTCGCCCAAGCCCCCAAAGCATGACTACAGGCGCACCGTATATGCCGCAACCGATGCCTAGCATGCCACGATCTGTACCAATCCAAATGCCGCAAGTTCAAGAAGTACAGCCATCACCTCAAATCAATGAGATTGTGCCAGATGAAGAAGAACTTGTTCCAAGCTTACCCAAAGAAGACTTAAATACTGGTCCTGAAACGGTCGAAAACAAGGAAGTTCAATCGAACGAAACTACGGCCAAAGAATGGCTCAAACCCAAGATTTTCAAAAGTGGGGGGCTAGTGTAATCAACGGTACCGCTTGATACCTGTACGGCTGCTCCATATTCTATATTTTCCTCGATACGTTATTTCTCGTATCAAAGGGGCCCTCAGTGTACGTGTAATCCCAGTGATATTCGAAATAAGCGTATCATCGGGAAATATAACTGAAATTCGCCGTATGAGAAAAAGGCACCTTTGCTTATTGGTATAATAAGAACCTATGGAACCGACTTGGATTATTTTCGCAGTAATCATTCTTTTTACAATCTCACTTTTTCTCATTCGCATGTGGATTGTGGATTCTTCTAAAAAATCGGGCAACTCTGAAGAACTCATGGGCTGGCTTCGGGATGTATCTTCTCGCATTGAGTCCCAAAGCGCGGCGACAGATCAAAAACTGTCGAACGCAACCGCTGTTATTTCCCAAGTTCAGAAAAATATTGGCGAGTTTGCAGAAATTGGGCGGGGAATGCGGGAACTCCAAGAGTTTTTAAGTTCCCCAAAAATTCGTGGAAACATTGGCGAACAAGTTTTGAAAGAACTTCTTTCTCAATTTTTACCTGCAAAAACATACACACTCCAATACTCATTCAAAACTGGTGACAAAGTTGATGCGGTGGTGAAAACATCTCGCGGACTCATCCCTATTGACGCAAAATTTCCCATGGAAAATTTCAAAAAACTTATGAGCGAAGAGTCTGCAACGGTTCGCGAAGGACATCGAAGAGAATTTGTGCGAGATGTGAAAAA
>MFZQ01000032.1 GCA_001789445.1 Candidatus Roizmanbacteria bacterium RIFCSPHIGHO2_02_FULL_40_13b
AAGAAAAATAATATATTTACTCCATGAAGTGGATGGGGAATAATGTTTATTCCATGTGTCCCTACATTTAAAAGTCGGTCCATAACAGAGGTTATTAAAGGAGTTGTAACTTCACCGTCTCTCGCACCTTGGACATAAGAAAAAAAGGATCGAATTTGCAGAAAATTATACTTCAGTTCGATTAGAAGAAACGTTGCTGCAAAAGGAATAAGTGCGAGGAAACTCATAAAATGAGCATATGCTTTTTTTCTTAAAATATATATAGAAAGTGCAAATACTGAAAGAAGTGCTAGGGGGACACCGAGGGCAATCTCAAATTGAACCATCATTCCAATAGTTATGAGGTGTACCACTAAATACCGAACCTTTTGTGCCCGAAAATACATAATGAACGAGTAAAAGAATAAAGGCATGATAAGCATAGCGCCATTACCATGAAAAAAACCTTGCGATAGTTGTACCATACTACCTGAAGTCAAAACGAGCGCTACAAGCGCCGATTCCTCATCAAATAGTCGTTTAACAACATAGTACACACTACCTAAGAATAAAACGGTGATTCCGATCCAAAACCATCCAACGAGTACTGGATTTCCGTTAGCGAGAATATAGGCCGGAACATTCAAATAGTGCCATAAGATACCATGAAACAGTCCCTGCATATCTGCGCGTGGTCCAAAAATAACGAATTTTTTTGTAACAATCTCATCAAAAATCAAAAAATCTCGACCAATATCGGTGTAGTAATAGATAGTGTTATGGAGCACACTCCACGCACATAAAATAATATTCACAAAAACCAACAAAAATACAGGCACTTTTATCCACTTATACATAAGGAATTATTGTGAAAGTGTATCATGTTCTTTACATTCCTGACAATGCTCATTTACAATAAGGACGATATGAAAAAAGTTAGTATCGTTATTCCTGTGTATAACGAAGAAGCGTATATCGGAAAAACTCTTCATGAAGTTGTTCGCGCAGATATAGGTAATTTTGAACGTGAAATTGTAATTATTGATGATGGAAGTCAGGATGCAACGGCCCAGAAGATTACATCTTTTATACATAAAAACAAACGACAAAAGATTACGTTTCTTCAAAACAAAATAAATGAAGGAAAGGGAGCTTCTTTAAAAAAAGGGTTACTCAAAACTTTGGGCGAGATTGTTATTGTTCAGGATGCAGATCTAGAATATTCTCCCCGTGATTATCCGTTACTTCTTGAGCCATTTTTGCAAAATAATGCAGATGTTGTATACGGGTCTCGATTTATTTCCAATCGCCCTCATCGAGTCGTCTATTTCTGGCATTTTGTCGCAAACACATTTCTTACCTTTTTTTCAAATATGCTCACTAACTTGAACTTTACCGATATGGAAACAGGATATAAAGTTTTTAAGGGAGATGTAATACGAAAAATTGCACCGAAACTCAAATCTAAACGTTTTGGCTTTGAGCCAGAAATTACAGCTCGTATTTCAAAAGAAAAAGCATTAATCGTATATGAAGTAGGTATTTCGTATTCTGGACGAACGTACGAAGAGGGAAAAAAGATTGGGTGGATTGATGGCGTTTATGCAGTTTTCCAGATTATTATTTTTAATTTGTTTGGGTAATTAAAAAGTGAGCACTGTAAATATTCCTTCTTTGTTTGGTTTAAGTGCCTGCACATTTACCACTGCATCAATTGAGATTGGACCGTAAATATGAGGATGCTTTTCTCCTTTTTTATCCTTCTTTTCTTTGATTAATTTCTTTTCAATTTCGTCTGTGTCAATAACAAGAACAAGTAAATCGGGGATTCCGGCAAAAAGAGCATTAGCAACTGAAAGAATTTGATCTTTATGGCATGCATGGATGTATCCGTCTTTTTCAAGAGAGGGTGGAGTATAGGTGCCAATTTTGCGACTTCTCTGCCAATCTGATTTGGTGACCAGGTGAAAGATCATCATGTTGCCCCTATTATACCAAAAAAAATGATTTTATGCGTAGACTTTATTCCTTTGTATGTTTTTTTATCAAGTCAACTATCGAATCCAGGACCTCTTGATTTGGTTTGTGAATTTGTTCTCCTCGTTTGAAATATTTGCCTTTTGGTACGTCCACTCGCATGACATCACATTATTTCCCTGCGGCCCATTACTTGTAATAAGTCCAACTGTGGTAACAAAAGCAGTAATTTCATCCATGTGCGTTGATTATACCAAACGTTCTTGTCTCTTTTTCTTGATGGTGTTGAATTGTAGAAAGATAAAACTCTTCGATGTATTTACGCAACATCGTTGCAGTATCAAATTGATTAACTGTCATATCTCGAGCATTTTTCATCATTTTCACCCATTGTGGTGAAACACCATCACTATCTCGATCATAATAGGTAGGGAGAATATTATTTTTTAAAACAGATAAGATATCCTCTGATAAGTTGTCATTCTTCAAAAGCCATCCCACCTCGAATAAATTCGCTTCTGCAACCCATCCATCAGCAGTAGAGGCCGGTAATACTCCATTAAGTGCGGCTTTCATACCACTTGTCCCACATGCCTCAAATCCTACAACCGGAGTATTGAGCCACACATCACATCCTGCTACCATGAGTTTGGAAAGCGACATAGTATATTTTGGCAAATAAACAACGGTTCCTTTTAGATCATCATTGACAATTTTTTGAATTCGTTTCAAAATATCTAGACCTTCAGCATCGCTTTCGTGAACAACTCCAGATATTACAACATTTATTGGCTTATCTGATGAGGTTGCAAGTTGCTTAAACTGATCTATGGTATCAAAAAGCGCGAGGGGACGTTTATACCCAACCATTCTGCGTCCCCATCCCAAAAGCAGTGTATTTTCATCCCAAGAAACACCTGTTTTTGATCTAATGTACTCAAGTAATAGTCGTTTATTTTCCCGATGTTTTTCCCATATTCTATCCTTTATTCCAACACCATCCCACGTTTTTATGTGAATTCCGTTTGTTATTGGAACCATCGGATATGATTTCCAAATTTTCCCCGCAATTTCTGCATGGAGTTTACTGACGGCATTTATTTTTCCTGCCATACGAAGTGCCAGAAGTGTCATAGAAAAAATAGAAGACTGAGCAAGTAAGCCCATCTGTACAATCTCGCTTGCTGGAACTTGTATTTCTTTGGCAAAACCAGCAAGCAAGGTTAATGCTAAATCTGCAGTATATGTGTCATTTCCAGCTGGTGTAAGTGTGTGGTTTGTAAAAAAAATGTGCTGACGAGTATTTTCCAGTTCTTGGGCAAAAGTTTGCGAGTGTTTGCGCATTTCGAGTCGTGCAATTTCAAGAGCAAGTAGTGCCGAGTGGCCTTCATTTAAATGAAAGCCAATAGGATCTATTTCTAGTGCCTCAAGCAAACGTAATCCGCCCAGGCCTAAAATAATTTCTTGTTTAAATCGCGTATCGTGACTGGAGGTATAGAGCTGATCAGTTATATGTCGATCCTCTTCACCGTTTTGTGGAAGATCGGTGTCGAGTAAAAATACACGTACCGTCTCAATCATATATGACCACGCCTGAACATATACCAGTGTTTCCTGAATTGGAACTGTAATAATCACGCGATTATTATGGTCATCAACGACTGGTTTTAGTCGCGGATTTGATTCAGGTAAAACTGCTGAACTTTTTATCAGTATTCCATCCGGATATAAATCGTGATGCACATACCCTTCACGATAATATAAGCCCACCGTTACCAAAGGGATTTCTTGTTCGCTCGCTTCTCTAATAATGTCTCCCGCCAATATCCCCAAACCTCCGGCATAGGTGGGAATAGAATCGTCAAGCGCAAATTCTGCACAAAAATAGACAATAGGGTGATCTTTCATGAAATAGTACTCGGGAGATTTCCTAAATGCGCTGAACCAATCGAAGTCGTGCATGGAAAATAGTATACCGAATTTATTGCTCCAATGGTTGCTTATATGCAAGATGGGGCATAATACTGGTTGTTCGTCGTCTTACTTCGATTACATTCTTGTATAAATTTTGGTATTGGGTCGCCGAATATTTCCATGAAAAATCATAAGACATACAATTGGAAACAAGCTGTTCCCACAGTACAGGTTGTTTATATACTGCAAGCGCTTCTATGATTGTTGCAAAAAAATCCCACGGATCATTATTAATAAATGAAAATCCATTTCCGGTCTTTTTTACAGGATCAAAATCTACGACTATATCGTTAAGTCCTCCTGTACGTCGAACAAGTGGAACTGCCCCGTATCGCAACGCCTCAAGGGCAACAATCCCTCCCGGCTCAAATGTGCTTGGGATGAGAATCATATCTACGCCCGAAAAAAACTTTCGAGGGAGACGAAAGTCAGATCGCAAATGTAACCCAATTTGCTTTGGATACTCTTTTGCAAGTCGTGAAATATGGTCTCTATACTGTTCACTCCCACTTCCCAGGACTAAAAGTTGTATATTTTTCCGCTGACTAAGTAAATGGGGAATTATTTTAAGTAATATATCTAATCCTTTTTGTTGCGATAGTCTGCCCGAAATAGCAAGGAGTAGGTTACGAGGATTAGGTTCAAGAGAAAATAAACGCTGTAAATCAAGTTTATTTTCTAAACGCTTTGTAGAAAAGTTTACAGATGAATATTTTTTATGAATGATTGGATCAGTTGCAGGATTAAATTCTTTGGTATCCAGTCCATTCAAAATACCTGTAAATTTTCCTCGTATACTTTGTAAAATATTTTCAAGACCTGCTCCATACTGGGGAGTTTGTACTTCAATCGCATATGTTGGGCTTACCGTATTCACAATATCTGCATTAATAATTCCTCTTAGTAATGCGTTTTGCAATTGTAACTTTGGGGAAAGAAGTGGGGCAAGCAAGGTTTTTCCAGTATCTCGTTCTTTATGGTTTCCATACTGAAAATCGTAATTACCCTGATAAAGAAAATTATGTACTGTAAAAACAACTGGTATCCTTGCAAGGAATTTTGCGTAGCGTTTTGATGTGCGCGCAAGTTCAACAAAATACCCTGTATGCCAATCATTACAATGAATCACGTCGGGCATCCACCCCCGTTTATCTTTTTTAGCACAATACTCTTCCATGATCATGAGCCATTCAAGACACCCTTTTGAAAGAAGCGCAAAACGTACATGGTCATCGTTATACCCATACAGATTCGCACGAAGCTCATAGTATTCTCTATTTTCGAGAAAATAGGTATGTACCGTTTTTCTCGTTTTTGGATAGGATTTTATGTTACAAATAAGTACTCCTTGTGAAGTTTTTATTTTCGATTTAGATTGGATATTTTCAATTGGTACATTTAATTTTTCTATTTCTTTTTTTAGTTTCCATTTTCGCGTTTTCTTACTTTGAGAACTATCGATTGATCCATATTTGGGCATAAAAATACGCACATCATTCCCTTTTTCATTAAGCGCTCGGGGGAGAAAGTACATGACTTGCGAAAGCCCGCCCACTGTAACAAACGGGGCAACTTCAGCTCCTAAAAATAGTACTTTCATAGCCTCATTGTAGCATAAACCGTGCAGTTAATCATTAAGCTTGTATGTCGCAGAGTTTATTATTTTTTTATAAATGTTTTCGTAATTATCAATCATTTTTTCAATAGTAAAATTGTCTTCGACATGTTTTCGGCAAACTGCTCTATCGATTTGTCCAATTCGTTTTACTGCTTCGGCCAACCCCGCAATGCCCTGCTCTTTAATAATCCAGCTTCCTTTTCCCGGCCGACGTACATTATCAGGGTCTATAATAAAGCCAGTCACACCATCTCGTATAACTTCAGACACGCTTCCTCTGTTGTACGCAATGACCGGTGTCCCACTACTCATCGCTTCTATCATTACCATTCCAAATGGTTCTTCCCATAGAATTGGGAAAAGTAGCGCTTTGGCATTCTTTAAAAATTCACTCCGATCTGACTCACCAAAAAAGGTTTCATCTTCCAAAACCCCGTGCTTAAGATGAGGTAACACATACGTTTGATAATAAGGGAGAGCTCTATACGCATCGTCTCCAATCAGTTTGAGCAAAATTCCCGCACTTTTTGAGGCTGAAATAGCATGTTCAACTCCTTTTTCTTTAATATACCGACCTATGAATGCGAGATATGTTCCTTCCTCCTGTCTAAATGAAAATTTTCGTATATCAACTCCATTATATGCAACACCTGCAGATTTTACCGAGCCGTGAAAGTTTTTTAAGTGAGATTGACTAATAAAAATATAATTATCGTGTGAAAAATGCTTAATCCTCCAATATTCTAAAAGGTCTTTTCGTGGCAATGGATCATGGATCGTGTAGACGGTTGGCAAATTAGCAAGTTGATTGATGTAATGCGCTATAAAATCATGAAAGGAATGCATGATCGCGACCTTTTTTTCTTTTGCATGCACATACGCTTTGATACTTAAGTCGATTTCATATTCAGTTTTTGTGGTGAGATGTGCATACCTCTTTTTTGTCAGTTTCTCAAGACCTTTGAATTTCACGCTCATGAAATCCTTATCAATGAATTCGTGGTGCCCAGAGATAAGATGAGCAGTTGTTTTTGTATCTGGCGATGCATAAACATAGACTGTATGCCCCCGCGCAACCAAGCCATCTGCAAGATCTAAAAATAATTGTTTGGGAGCAAAAATTTTATTAGTATATTTCTTTCCCATGTAGACCGATGGTAAAAGTAAGCCAATATTCATAGACAAAGTCGTTTATATAACATTTCATACTTGTCAACCATTTTTTCTATAGTAAAGTTTTCTTCGACGCGCTTTCGAGCCGCTTTTATCATAGTTGTATACTCTTCATGTGAGAGGGCATCGAGCTTTTTGGAAGCTGTAACAAGTCCATTGATTCCTGTTATTGGATCTACTACATATCCTGTCACAGTATCAACTACTATTTCAGAAACTGCTCCACGATCAAATGCTATAACTGGTGTTCCGCAACTCATCGCTTCTGCCATCACAAGTCCAAAGGGCTCTTCCCAGTTTACCGTCATAAGAAAGGCTCTCGCACCTTGCATAAGCTTTACTACATCACTTCGTTGCACATTTTGTTCATTTCCGATCAATCCAACCCATTCTATTTTGTCATTCAGATATGGCTTTACATCTTGATCAAAAAATGCTTGATCTTCAACATTCCCTGCAAGTTTTAATTTCTTTCCTGTTCTTTTTGCCAATGCAATTGCATGTCGTATTCCTTTTGGATCTAAGAAATTACCCGCTTTGTCCTTTGCTTTTGACAATCTTCCTATCCACAAAAAATAGGTATTTTTCTTTTCTGAAAAAGAGAAACTATTTGTATCGATTCCATTATAAATAACTGTTTCGAAATGTGTTTTTTTAAAGCCTTTTTTATGTCCGTTCGATAATGCCACAAAAACACTTTTATGAAATGTGCACAGTGTATTATCAATGTAGTCTGTTCCCTGGCTATGAACCGTTGTCACGAATGGCACGGTTATATCGTTCTCTATTAGAGGCAAGAAAAACTCTGGATACGTATGGTTATGGATAACATCAAAATCATTCTGCAGTTCTTTTACTCGTTGTGCAAGTTGAATTAATAAAGATACCTGCAGAAAAAAGGGGTTCTCTTCATTTGGTAAATCAACCCACCCTTTCGGGGTTACCGGTATAACATCAACGCCATCAATAACACTATCTCCTGTTCCTAAAAGCGATACTTCGTGCCCTCTTTTTGCTAATCCTTGCGAAAGGGTAAAAATAATCCGCGATCTGGACGCAGTCGTTGATTCTGTAACATTTCGCTTTACTGTAGAAACCAAAAGAATGCGCATACTCTTTATTTTTTTCCAATAAGTAAATGTGACCGTCGTAATTTCTGTAATAGCCCTGGTTGCACCGTATTTGTCCCCGTTACTCGTGTAATATATTCTGCTGTCGTATACTTGAATTGTTTATAAATATCCTCAAATTGTATAGCAATTTTTGCCCAGGTAAATTTGTCTACAACTGTTTTATATGCCATGTCTCCGACTACTTTTCTTTTCAAATCATCTAAAAGTAGCATATTGACTACCTCTACAATTTGTTTACTGTTTCGAGCCCGTATAAAGTAACCATTTGTCCCATCTTTTATTATGGAGAGCATGCCGCCTTTCTTCGTCGCAACAACAGGCGTATGTGATGCCATTGCTTCAAGGATGGTTAGTCCAAGTGGTTCTTCCCACACACTGGGCGAAACATATACATCTGCCCGTTC
Organism: Candidatus Roizmanbacteria bacterium RIFCSPHIGHO2_02_FULL_40_13b; assembly: GCA_001789445.1. Classification (GTDB taxonomy): domain Bacteria; phylum Patescibacteriota; class Microgenomatia; order UBA1406; family HO2-37-13b; genus 2-01-FULL-39-24. The sequence continues at coordinate 8,259 of MFZQ01000032.1, forward strand.
ATAGAAAGCATGGAACAATTTCTGATTATTTGTAGTAATATAGCCCGTCAAAAGAATGTTTTTAAGTTTTAATTTTTTTATTTCTTTTTCAAGATTTGCTCTATCCGGGCCATTACCAACAATTACCACTGTTCCATTAATTTTTTCTGCAGCGCGAACAAGATAAATAACACCTTTATTACTGGTCAATCTCCCTGTGAAAAGCACTACTTTTTTACCCGTCAGGTGATACTTTTTGTTAATCAGATCAATTGACTTTTGATCTTTTTCAAAATCCTCAAGTCGAACTCCTCCCGCAATCACCCTACTTTTACGTTTTAGATTTTTACCAAACATCTGTAAATACCAATTTTGAGTAAATTCGCTGTTAGATGTGATAAACCGAGCAACTCTATTAGCATCGTCAATAAGTCCAGTAAATCTCCTATCTAGCGTTAAGTAGCTCAAATCACTCCCATGAGTAGTAATAATAAACTTCACACCAAAAAGAATTTTGATTGTTCGAGCTATCCCAGGCAGAAATGCGGTGTGAAAAACGTGAATAATCTCGGGATTAAAATCAGAAACTGCATCAATCGAGGTTGTGAGATATCGGATATAAATGTCTCCCAGCTCTTTTGAGTTCATATCAGCGTACTTTTTTGCTTTTGGAAGTTCCGGATGACCGACAAATATCCCCGGATTCGGTTCATTGACAACATAGTGTTTTACGTGAGGAAGTTTTCGCTTATCTGGAGCAACTATACCAATAGTGTGACCTCTATCAAGCAACTCACGAGAAAGTTCACGAAGAAATGATCCACTTCCATTTCCCCATAGAGGAAACATATATAGAAACAATATTCTCATACAAATATTATAGCAGATGATATATGGGCGAAATATGTGCGACCCCAACTGGAATTTTAAAGTGAAAATACCTATAGAAGATTTTCCAACGGAGTTTTAAGAATAAAGATTGGGGTGACCGGGTGGACGAATTCAGAACCCAAGTATTACTCTAATATATCGCTTTTGAGTTTTTGCGCCTCTTCCAGCCAGAAATCTTCCCACGACTTCTCTTTTACCGGAATAAGTATATGTGGCAAATCTTTTAGTTCTGTAACCATCAAAAAACGAGAGCCAAGTTGTATTTCGTCTACGTACCAGTCAAATTTATTCCGAGCTTCCTTACGAAGTGTCTCAATAGTCCATTTTTCTTGCTGGAGAATACAATAGAGGTCGATAAAATCTCTACTCCTGGGCTGAGTAGCAATTGTTTGTAATTTGTTCACTGCAATATCATGTAAGCTGTCAATTGGAAGTGCATTGTTATAGAATATTTTCTCACCAATAGGTTGAAATGGATAATAGTTAAAATCGACTTTAAGCATATCTGTACCCCTGTGCAGAAAGAATGTATAGAGTCCAAACTGTTGACGATAATCCATTTTGGTTAATTGAAGAGTAGCAGAGATGTCTGCAACAAGTGCTTGAATATGCGATAGTTTAAATTCCTGCTCACTAAAAAGATCAAGATCTTCTGATAAACGATGATGAAGATAAAATTCTGCTAGGGCAGTTCCTCCAGTTAAATAAAAGTTTTGAGTAATATGTGCATTTTTGCTTATGAGATCAAGAACTTCTTTCTGAAATGGAGTCAAGATTGTTTTGGCCATAAAAGAAATTGTAGATATGCTCGATACTTCATGTCTATTCGTAGCTTATCCCAATATTTTATAACCAGCCTTCTATCGAGTTTTTTCCCATCTAATCCGTAGTTGATAAGTTGTTCTAATCGCCAAATGGCATATTTTTCAGGATATTTTTTAAACGCAGTTGTATCAGTAGACCAGTTATACATATATAACTATTATACCACTTTTGAAGCTAAAAAGGTGATGTAAAATGCATCAAAGTATATCATGGGTGACTGGGTGGACGATTAGTCTCTATTTTTCTTACTTAACCTCTTTAACTCAGCTAGATTATTCGAAATAAGCGATTCTTTTTTGGCTCTTGACCAGCCTTTTAGTTGTTTTTCTCTCTTCATAGCGAGTAATCGTGCACTATAACTTTCTTGATACTCAAGCTTAAAATCTCCTCCATCCTTTACAAATTTGGCTGACTTTTGCGATTTTAGAGTATGAAGATGAAGTCTAGTTGGCAGATTATTTGTTTGGCCAATATATAGTTTGTTTGAAGAATCTCGGAGTATATAAACAAAATAATTCATATAAGCTCTTCGACTCGTCCTGAATTTATTGGAGGACTCGCTCAGAGCATTCGATTCGTCGCTTGGCCATGGCCATGAGCGAGGAGCGAAGCGACGAGTCGAATGGGTGACCGACGGGACTTGAACCCGCGACAACCAGTTCCACAAACTGGGGCTCTACCAACTGAGCTACGGCCACCAATTCAACTTCAACGCCGTGTTAAAAACGGCTGCGCACCCGGAGGGACTTGAACCCCCGACCTCATCGTCCGAAGCGACGCGCTCTAATCCAACTGAGCTACGGGTGCAAATTTGTTCTCGATCCATTGAGCCCTGCCTGCCGGCAGGCAGGTACGAGGGCAATTACTGCTAATTATACCATTCCAGGAGGTTTATTTGATATAGTACTTGTATGAATAATCCCGGAACAGTGAGAAACAGCTGGAACACAGTATATCTACCGGGAAGTAAGTATAAGAATGAACCTCCGGTGCAGTTTATCGATACAATCAGCTCTACACTTAAAAAGCAGAGTCTTTTGAATGGAAAGGGTTTGTATATTGGTTGTGGAAATGGACGAAATTATATTCCCCTTATTGAGAAAGGTTTAGATCTAATTGGACTTGATATTTCGGATGTTGCATTAAAACAAATCTCTGATCGTGTACCACGTCTAAAAGATAGTCTTGTTCATTTATCTTTTGATAAATATCAAACCTCTCAACGCTTCGATTACATTATTGCTATTCAAGTTTTTCAGCATGGAAATTATGATGACCTGAAAAATAATTTTCAAAAGGTTGTTCACCTGTTAAAACCTGGTGGACTGTTTTTTCTACGAAATCGTGCATCACGTACATTGACATCTGAAAAATATGAAATAATAGATAAAACTCCCCATGGGGGATATACCGTCAAATATCTCTCAGGCACAAAAGAAGGGCTTGAAATCCATTTTCTTTCAGAAGGAGAAATTGATGAATTACCAAAGATAGGGCTTACACCAATAGTTACACCGTATATAATAAAAACTCCCCGCACTCCTCCTGAAGAGGGCGAAATGGTTCATTGGGAGGGAGTATGGAGAAAAGATGGCTAAAATACATGTATTTGGATGCTGAATTCGTCCTTCGACAGCGCTCAGGATCTGGCGATCCACTTAGTCACCTTTATTAACCCAATATTTTCCCTAATTTGGTATAATAATACCATGCATAATCAAACACTTCCTAGCCATGTAACAAAGTACTTTTGGGGAGATGATATCACTAAGTTAAGTCTTCAAAATAATACAGATTATATTATACAGACTATTTTGAATATAGGCGATCAAAAAGCAATAAAGTGGCTGTTTTCTGAAGTTGAAAGAGAATTCTTAAAAGAAAGATTAGAAAAGCTTACGCTGGATAAACGTTCATCTCAATTTTGGCGTATGTATTTTTCGTAATATGAAAGTTTTTACTTCAACACTACCATCAGCTACAGCCAGGGTAATTGAGAAAATAAAGCTCTTACCTGAAATGAGAAATTTTTATTTTAGCTCATTTGGGTTCGAAATTCGTCCTTCAATTCACTCAGAATCTTCGATGTGCCCAGTTACTCTATAAATTCTTTTCTCCAATTCCTATATAATTAGATTCAAATGGATGATGTACTTGAACGGTTAGCCATACATGAATATGATCCAGTATTTGTAGAAGGAGTATTGAAACATGTTAGAAATGTAGCGGGGGATACCGTTCGCCCCGATGTTCGAACGATCGGGTATCATGGGACATCGTTAGAAACAGTAAAAACACTACTTCGCACGGGAAACTTACCGGGTTCTTTCTTGGAATACCCAGATCCTCATCTACCCAAAAAGGGAGATATATATTTTGCACCGCTTGCCGGTAAAATTCCACCAGGAGTTACACCTCGACATGTGTTTCAAACACCACAAGAGTCTTTTGATGAAGCCGAAGTGTATGCAAATTTGAATTCTAGAGATGTTCGTGTGCTTCGACAATTGGGACTTGATCCCTATGACCCTCGGTATGCAATATGGGGAGAAGAAATACTTTCTCCTTCCAAAGGACTTCGTAACCTTAAAACTGCACCTCCACCGATTAATGAACTTACGGAGGAACAAGTAGAGGCTGTCTATGTAGCGGATGAGCAATATAAAGGATTTGTATTGGGTTTAGATGAAAGTATTGTGAAAGATCGTACGGTTTCAGTAGGCGAATCGGGAGATGATCTGCGCATTAGTACAATGGGTGGACTACCACTTGATGCAATCACTGAAATATATCCATTAGGTGCTGAAGAGGAAAATTTTATCGAAAGTTTGAGGAAATAAATAAACATACGATCGGTATATGCAAAAACACCCCGCCAGCTCTTTTTTTAAACAACCAGAATTTGGTTGAAAAGAACTGACCTGAGTCAAAGACTCAAATGGGGTGTTAATGCTCTTCAATTGTTAAGGTAGCTGGCGATTATTTGCCGGTGTTGAACGTCGGTACTGGACTACTTCCCGGAGGAAAGATAGTTGCCGGTTTCTGGTCGCCTACTAGGCGCAGGTATTCCAGGTCCGACTGGAGACTCATGTACCGGTAGATAAACTCGCGGTCTTCAGCCGAAAGCGGCCGCAGGAAGTTCAATACAC